>CAYZYB010000902.1:0-2887 GCA_964481505.1 uncultured Planctomycetaceae bacterium
AGCGGATCTGACCTCAACAGCAGATCCAGGTCTGACATTCGTACTCGACTTCCTGGAGCCAGCTCAGGGGACTTCAACGGACCCGTTTGGCATTGTTGTGAATCCCTTCGATATTACTGCTTTTGGTCTGACGGATGCAGATTTCCCAACGTTGACCGCGGCGGTCCGCGATGTCGTCGAGGCTCAGTTCCACGATATCCCAACCACAGGTGTGGACGCGCGAAGTCCTATTCCTGATGGAATGCAACTCGCTGTTGATTTTGTAGTCGGAGACGTCGGGGTAGCACCTTCTAACGGAGCTACGGAATTTTACACAATCGTCATTGGTGAAGGGCCAGCGGGTTCGCCGTTAGGCGTTGCCGCAGGTGACATTGTTCGTGATATCAACGGCGGGGGGCCAAATTTCGGGGCGACGAACGGGGATCACGTCGCCACAACGTTTTCAAACGTAGCGGCTGTAGCCAGTTTGCCATTATTCGTTCCGGGTAATATCACACAGTCGACTAATCTTCTGGCCAATACGACATCGCATGAGATTGGCCATACGGTTTCGCTGAATCACGTTGATCCGGCGACGAGCGTAACGCCTTCTGGTATTTTTCCAATCATAGGGGCGATTGCTGATCCAGCTGCAGACCTGACCCAACTTGAGTTCTCATTCTCCGGCATTGCCACGGATGCTCCAGGGCCTGGCACTCCGCTCAACAACGTACAACAGCTTGTCGGCGCACTCGGCCTGAGGCCTGCATTACAAGCGGGGGTTTCCGGTGACGGTATCGCCATTAATGCTGCTGATACAGCTCGCCTGCTGCCATCGACGTTTATCAATAACCAAATCGAACGGAATAACGGCAGCGGTATCGAGGTCGTGATGAATGACAGTGCCGTTGCTGAGGGAATTACGATTCAGGGCAACACCATACAGGGCAACACAGATCGAGGAATCGATCTCATTGCCAACGGACCGGGAGCAATTATCAATGCCAGCAATACCATTGGTGGCTCAGGGATCAATACGCTCGGAGGCGTCGATTTTGCTCAAGGCAATATCATCACCGGCAATCAGTCTGATGGGTTTCGAGCACTCGCCTCAAACAACGGTACAGTGCTTGGAAACGCGATTAATAACACGATCACTGGTAATGCGGGGAATGGCATCAGCCTGAATGTTGACGGCAGTGGAAGCATTGACTTCGGCACTCCTGCGAGCGGCCGAATCATCACAGGAAATACTGTGTCTCAAAACGGTGGAGCAGGAATTCAGCTTGTGAGTACAGTTGCCGCCGGAGAGGCTGGCATGATTGACGCCGTTATCCGCAATAACACAATTGAAGGGAATGTCAGCGGCGGAATTGATTCTCAACAATTCGGTCCGAGCACAATGAATGAAGTCAACCTCGCCGTCGGCGGTACCGTGGATCAGGCGAACAACATTGAAGGCAACGGCGATTTTGGTGTTGGCTTCAGTGTCGCTGACAGAGCGAAGGGTATTTTCTCAATCTCCAATTCCACAATTACCGGCACAACTGATGGTCCGAATCCGCTCGCAAATGGCGATGGTATCCATCTGCGTCGAGCTGACTCCTCTCTCTTGCTGGCTACGATCGACAACGTGACAGCTACCGGAAATGCGGGTGATGGTCTGGATGTTGATGTTCAGGGCAACAACAAGAATGATCTGAACCAGCCAATGACTGGTACGGCGAATACCGTTGACTGGACAAATAGTAACTTCAGCGGTAACAGCGAGAATGGGGCACGCTTCCGCGTTCGAGGTGATGCTCAGTTGATCGCTGACGGTACCAACAATGTTACCAGCGACAACGGGGTCAACGGGATTCTTATTCAAACATCGGAAACCGCGTCGTTCGGTGACCCGACAGCTGGGCTGCCACCAGGTCGACGTGTTGTTTTCGACGGCACCGTTGCTGATGGGAATGGCCAGGATGGTTTGAACATTCTGGCGACTGAGCAATCTCGAGCACTCTTGGAGGTGACCAGCAATCGAATCCCAGGCAGCACTGATGCACATGCCGCTGTGAACACCAGTGGTGATTCGTCTTTCAGTGCGAATGGTCGGGATGGTATTCGTATCGCAACGACTGGCGGTCAGTCCGATGTTCTCATCACTTCCGGCTCTGCTTCCACGACCATCGCGAACAACGGAACACTGGCTGGGGGTAATGGAATTCGTTGGGATGCGAGTGGCGCTTCTGACGGAAATGTCCGTGTGACTCGAACGACAATTAGTGGCAACATTGCCGGAGCGACAGAAGACGCTGCTCTGAATGCCAACGGCATTCTGGATCCAGGCGAAGATATCAACGGTAACGGTGTCCTGGACACCGGAGAAGATGGCAGTAACGACAATACGGATGTCGCCGATGGGGACGGAATTCAATACAACGTCTTTGGCAATGCAACGGCAACTCTGGTTGTTGGTGGTGTCAATGATGGAAATGCGATTCAAAATAATCAGGACGATGGTATCGCCATATCGGCCACTGGTGCTGGAGCGAATATTTCGCGTCCGGTTATTACTATCACCGGTAACACGATCGGTGGAGAGACTGATGGTGTCCAGGCTGGCAATGGCGGTGATGGCATCAGCATGAATATTCTGGGTGGCACAGCGCCTGCAGGAAATCCGTCTGGCCCAATTCTGCAGATGACACTTACCGATAACTTGGTCAGCAACAACGGTGCTCGTGGCGTCAATCTGTTGCTGAATGGTGCGGCTGGTGAGCGAGATCGTGAACTTGGAGTCGTAGACTTTGATCCGGTTCGAATCACGCTGACCGGGAACACAATCGCCTCAAACGGTACAGAGGGGATTTTCTATCGAGCAGATTCGGAAATGAACCAGGGCCGTACTACAGTTTTTGGT
>CAYZYB010000903.1:0-2885 GCA_964481505.1 uncultured Planctomycetaceae bacterium
GGTCTGGTGCTGATTGAGCACTTCCAGAAGTTCTGCCACCGTGTTGTATTGATCGCCGGTAATCGTTCTCCATTCTGTCACCCCGTCGAATCGCGTGACAAACTTTTTGACATTCTGAATCGTCTGATCTGCTTCTGCCTGGTCGCCATCAGAGATCACGACGACAGAAGAAATGGGCACGTCGACATAGGCGAAGATTTCGCGATCGGCGCGGCGAAAAATGGATTCGAACTCGTCGATATGATCGACCATGACGGCAATTCCACGGATGAAGAGGAACGGTAGGTGGAGCTAAAGCGGCGTAGCATAGCAGGCGACGCGAAAACGAATGTTCGCTTTCATCGACGGAATGTCCAATCACCCTGTTTTCGTTTCAGTTTTCGACTCGCTTTGGGCATTCTGAGTTGGACATTTGGGAATCGGACACCGATTCCTCGGTTCGTGCTGAATGAACCCGATAAGGCTTTGAGGAACGCATTCGGCGTGGGTACACTTCCGTGCTCGCTGAAAACGCCAGACTTCTCGGAAATTTCCATGTCGTTGCCGATTATCGATCCAGAAAACACTGCCCCGGTGCTCAACGTACCGCCAGCCACCGGACTGCAGAAAGGAACGTACGCCTTTGTCAGTCTTGGCTGCCCGAAGAACCTGGTGGACAGTGAGAAAATGCTGGGCACGCTGGCTCAGGACGGCTACACGCTTGTTCCCGAAGCTGACAATTCCGATTTTGTGATCGTGAATACGTGCGGTTTCATCGAAAGTTCCCGAGCAGAATCGCGATCCGTGATTCAGGAAATGCTGGACCTAAAGAAAGCGGGAAAGACCAAAGGCGTGATCGTCGCCGGATGTCTTCCGGAACGCCTGGAAGAAGGCGGGCTCGCAGCTGAAATGCCAGACATCGACCATGTTGTCGGCGTTTTCGGTCGTGACGAAATCAGCAAAGTCGCCGACCGACTCGTGGGCGGCATCACAGAGCAACGGGAGCTCTTCCGTCCAGCCCCAATCAAAGCCATGGACGACCGTGCGCGGCTGCGAATCACCCCTGGACACTTCGCTTATTTAAAGATTTCGGAAGGCTGCGACCGCACGTGTACGTTTTGTTCTATTCCGATGATGCGGGGCAAGCACGTCACCAAGCCGATCGAAATGGTGGTCGAAGAAGCCAAAGAACTCGCAGCCGACGGCGTTAAAGAACTCATCATTGTCGCTCAGGATACAACCTACTACGGAAAAGACCTCTACGGCGACGTTCGGCTTGTTGAGCTTCTAAACGAGCTCGACAAAGTTGACGGCATCGACTGGATTCGGTTGATGTACCTGTACCCCGTTCATTTCACCGATGCGTTGATTGATAAGATCGTCGAGTCACCCAGGGTTCTGCCATATCTCGATATGCCGCTGCAGCACATCAGTTCGCCCGTCCTGAAGCGGATGCAGCGGCGAGTGAACGCGGAACAGACGAAGGAACTTGTTGGCAAGCTTCGGGAGCGTGTTCCGAATCTAGTCATGAGGACAACATTTATCGCAGGCTTCCCTGGCGAAACAGACGAACAATTCGGCGAACTGCGAGATTTCGTCGCAGAGACACGTTTTGAACGCATGGGCGTGTTCACCTATTCTAAAGAACCGGGGACACCCGCCGTAAAACTCGACGGTCATCTGCCGGAAGACATCAAGAACGCTCGCCGTGACGAATTGATGGAAATGCAACAGAAGATCGCCTTCGAACACGCGGCGTCCCTGGTTGGCTACGAACTCGATGTTCTGCTGGACGATCAGGTAGAAGAAGGACTATATGTCGGACGGTCGTTTGCCGACGCCCCGGAAATCGATTCCAACGTGTATGTGTCGGGGGAAAACCTCCAGGTCGGATCGATGGTGCCCGTTGAGATCATTCGACAGGAAGAGTACGATCTTGTGGGAATCTGCGACAACGTCGAAATCATCGAATGAACCAATGCGGGGGCCCGCATCAAGTTGTGATAGACTTGTTATTGATGGAAACTTATTGACGATGAGTCAAGTTTTCAGCTCTGAGCGAAAGCTCGAATGGTCTGAGGCACTGCCTTGTTAGACTGTAAGCCATGACTACGCCGGATCAATCAGACTCAGCCAGCCCCAAGCCGATAACGCTTGGTCGCGAATCGCTGAATCTGCCCAACTTCATCACTGCCAGCCGACTCGTGCTGGCGCTGCTACTGTTTGCGATGATTGACCACGGCGGTTACTGGATTGCTTCGGCGGCAATGTTTGTCGTCGCCGCTTCCACAGACTGGCTGGACGGCTATCTTGCCCGAAAATACGGACAGGTCACAACGCTCGGTCGAATCCTCGACCCTTTCGTCGACAAAATCATCGTTGGCGGAGCGTTCCTGTTTCTGCTGGAAAAAAACGGTACCGGCACAGCCGAAAACGCAATCCAATCCGGAGTAACAGCGTGGATGGCGATGGCGGTAATTGGTCGCGAGATGTTCATCAGCAGCCTGCGAGGCTTCCTCGAACAACAGGGCAAAGACTTCTCCGCCAGCTTCAGCGGCAAGGCCAAGATGACGCTACAATGTGTTGCGGTCACAGCCAGCCTGCTGTCCCTGAGTCCCGACGTCGACTGGCCATGGCTGATTCCCGCTCGCGACGTTCTGTTGTGGAGCGCCGTTGGTGTCACAATCTGGAGCGGTCTCGTGTACGTCGTCCGCGCAGTGAAGTTACTGCGAGCCGGCGACTGAATCTGGCAACACATTTTCAACATAAGGCGAAGCAAAATGACGGCCTCCGTTAATCGACGTCAGATGCTGAATTCCAGTGCCGCAATGCTGGCCACCGCAACCGCAGGACGAGCCTTCGCAATGGTCGCTGCCGACTTTGAGTTCCGATACATCGTTGGATCC
>CAYZYB010000904.1:0-2883 GCA_964481505.1 uncultured Planctomycetaceae bacterium
GATCAAATCAACCGGTTGCGTTCACGAGTGCGACTCGAGGAGATCTCAATCTCTTTGGGGCAGATGGCCCTGGCAATGCACTCTACAGTTTCGGCCAGCGTACGCTGGTTAATGACGTCATGGCGCTGATTTTTCAGGATGCGTATGGTTACGGCATCACATTGCCGCAGACATTCGGCACAACGTATGCCGGGTTGAACGAAACGACCGGCGACATCCTTGTGCGCGGCGGCAGCACGTCGGGCAGTGAAGACGTGATTTCTGTAACACTTGATGGGGCAGAAATTGTGGTTTCTGTCGACATCGGCAGCGACATTCGAGGTACGGGTCCGAGAGGAGATGATTCGGACATCGACGCATACGTAAGCCGATTTCCGCTCGCGGCAGTTTCGAGCATCACGATTCAGTCTGGTGATGGCGACGACACTATCACGATCAGTCCTCAGATAGGAGTTCCTGTCAACATCGACGGAGGAAACCCAGCGTTCCCCGGAGGCGGATCCGGCGATGAACTCAGTTTCGACATCACTGGAGTCATCGGTGCGGTCTTCACTGATAACGGTGACGGAACCGGAACACTAACGTCCACCAGCCACGGCACAGTGTCGTGGTCGGATATCGAATTAGCGACCGATCCGGCTCCAGGCGGGTTTGATTTCGGCGATGCGCCAAACGCCACTCAATCCGGATTCGGGAGCAGTTATCCCGTCACATTAGCCGATGACGGCGCTCGCCACAGCGGTACCGGCGCAACACTCGGGCTGGAACGAGATCTGGAAGCCGATGGTGTGCATTCCACAAACGCGGACGCTGACGACACGACCGGAGGTACCGATGACGAAGACGGCGTTACGTTTACGACGACTCTCACTGCGTCTTCTGCAACATCATCGACCGGCAGTGTAGACATCAATCTGCAGAATCCTGCGGCAACAAATCGCCTTGACGCATGGATCGACTTCAACCAGGACGGCGACTGGGATGATCCCGGCGAACAGATCTTCACCAACTTTGATCTCGGCACGACGGCCGGCGTACAAACACTGAGTTTTTCCATCCCACAGGACACCGGCACCAACGTGCTTGGAGGCACCACGTTTTCACGATTCCGCGTTAGCGCAGCGGGAGGTCTCGCACCAACGGGAGCCGCCGCGGACGGTGAAGTCGAAGACCATGCCGTGACTGTGATCGGCGGTGACGCGATCCTGTTCGAACCTTTTGATGATGTTTCTCAGTTCGCTACCAGCGAACCGTTCTTCAGCATTGGAGATGGTTCCGCCTTCTTTGGAATCTCGGACGGCGGCACCACTGGCGGCGGCGATTTCGGAACGGCGCCGCCCCCGATTCCGACCGTCAAAGCATACACCGGGCTGACGGGTAACTTTCTGACCGGTATGGACCTGAATGCCAGCGCGACGGGGCACACCACCGCGACTTTGCCGATCACCACAACCTTTAGCGGGTTGGATATCTCCGGAGAATCTTCACTGCTGTTCAGTGGCGACTTCGCCGCTTTCGAGGAAGGCATCGGCGGTGATCCGGGCGGTAATATCGAACCGGACGACTTCATTCGCATCGAAGCTCAGATCGACGGTGGCGGCTTCATCAACATTCTGGAGTTCCGTGGCGGACCGAACGGAACGCCGACAGCGGCTCGCTTCGCCGTCGATACGAATGGTGACGGAAATGGTGATGGCACGCTGCTGGATACGGATGCTCAAACCTTCACGGCCGATATCCTGGGAACCGGTGATGTTCTGGATCTCCGAATTTCAGTTAGTGTCAGTGACCAGGACGAAGATTTCGCAATCGATAATATCAGCGTAAGGGCCAACAGTCAGGTGGCAGCGTTTGTCGTCGACACACTGGCCGACGAAAATGATGGTGACTTTTCGGCCGGTGATTTGTCACTCAGAGAAGCCATCGAACGAGCCAACAATCACGCTGGTGCAGATGAAATTCAGTTCGCTCCGAGTTTGTCTGGAGGAACAATCACGCTAACGATTGATCAGCTAACCGCGACCGACGACCTAACCATCACGGGTCTCGGCGCGGAAAATCTGACCGTCAGCGCGGACAACACTTTTCGCGTTTTTGATTTGCAATTTGCGAAAGACTACGTCATCGACGGGCTCACGATCACTGACGGTGAAACAACCGCACCCGGACAGGGTGGCGCGGGAATTCGATCAACTGGTTCCTTGCTGCTGGCAAACAGCGTCGTGTCAAACAACAGCACAATGGGCGATGTCGCTGACGGTGGCGGGATCTTTCAGATCAATGGTTCTCTGGAGATTGTGAACTCAGTAGTCTCCGGGAACAGCACGGAAGGAGACAATTCGTTTGGTGGTGGTATCTCAGCACTGGAATCTATAGTTGGAGCCGGTGTTGATGTCGTCGTCACGAATAGCTCGATTCGCTCGAATTCCACAGCCTCCGGCGGTCTTAATACAGGACTGGGAGCGGGAATTTTGGTTGTTAGCGGTGACTTGACTTTGATAGACAGCACAGTGTCAAACAACGTCAATACCGGCGCCGGAGCACTCGGGGGCGGCTTGACCGTATCGAATGGCAACCTGTCGATTGCAGGCAGTGCGTTGTTTGACAATCAGACAGATGGCGCGGGCGGCGGTATTCTGTTTGGCTCTGCGACGCACACGGCAACGGTATCGAACTCGACGATCTCCGGAAATACGGCCGGTGAAGGTGGCGGGATTTCCGTCTTCCAGGGGACGTTTAATCTGCAGCACAGCACCGTCACAAATAACACTGCGCCAGCTGGAAGCGGCAGCGGTCTCGCTGGCGTCGACGACGGCACCAATACAGCGGTCATCAACGTTCTATCCAGCATCATTACAGATAACACAAACAGCGACGTAGACA
>CAYZYB010000905.1:0-2879 GCA_964481505.1 uncultured Planctomycetaceae bacterium
ATTATGTGGGGCCGCAACAGCAAGGGCCGGAAGGTTCGATCGTAACTTCGTCTCCCCAATTCACGTGGGACGCCGTTCCTGGAGCTGCCACATATGAATTGTATGTCGTTGGCCCCGGCGGGTTGCTTATTAACGAAACGCAGATCACCGGAACCAGCTTTACGCCCACCACACCGTTCGTAGACGGAGACTTTCGCTGGTGGATCAGAGGCTTCACTGCAAGTGGGGAGCGTGGTCCGTGGAGTCCGGCTGCGGAATTCAGTACTGGCAGTCGAACAAAGGTCAGTTTCCCGAGAAACACAATTGACACGGCGATTCCTGTCTTCACCTGGCCGGAAGTCCCCGGGGCGGAGTCTTACGAAATCTATGTCGGCAAAGTCGGAACGCCGGGGGCATTGTTTCGTAAGGCTGGGTTGACTTCGACAAGCTACCCGTCGGAAGTGCTGACAGAAGGTGAGCACCAGGTTTGGATCAGAACAACGACGGCCAACGGAAGCATCTGGGGCCGCAGTATTAGATTTACTGTGGATACGTCACCAATTAATCGAGCGACCACGCCAATTTCCCCGGATACTCCTGGGTTGGCAACAAGGCCACAATTTTCATGGCGACCTACTTCCGAAGCACTCACGTATGACGTGTATCTCCACAACGGCATCTCGGCAACCCTGCAAACCGGCATTTCGAATATCACCTGGACTCCCCCAGCCGACCTTGCAGAAGCAAACTGGACCTGGTCTGTCCGCCCACGAACTGCCGCGGGAATTGGTTCCTGGAGTACGCCGCTGTCGTTCAATACAACAGGGCAAACGCAACTGTCGCGACCGGTCGATTCGACAACAGAAAGCCGACCACTTCTGCGGTGGCTCCCGGTTACCGGGGCGACGCGATATATTCTTCAGGTGGACAACCTGACAACCGGAGACACTCAGATCATTCGAGAGAACCGTCTGACAGAGACAAATTTCCGACCGGACTTCGATTTGACTTCGGGACTGTATCGAGTCTGGATTCGAGCGCTCAACGCAAACGAATCCGGCCTTTGGAGTCGGCAGGAAGATTTCCAGGTTGTCTCATTGAACCGTGTTCAGTCCACAATCGACCACAACGAACTCGGTTTGTCCGTGGATACTCTCCTGGCCGTTCTTCCACTGGCCAGTCAAGCTGGCGCTCAGGACGTGGCACCCGTCATTGCGAGTCAGAATGCTGCCGTCAAAGTAACGCTCGACCACGAAGTTGATTCGACAGACGCCGCTGGACCGGCGGAAGTGACAGATTCGGAGGCAATCAGAGCGACCGACGATTTGATGTCCGGTTTTGCATTACTCGGAAGCTGGCTGGATGCATAGCTTCAGAGCTTCCTCTTAAGTTTCAGCCGATTCTGGTGATGATCTTGATTGATGGTTATGGCTGTGGCTTGCCACGTCGCTCACTGTCCGCAATGAGTTTGCCATCAGGCGGTTTCCAAAGTGTGAGTGACCTTTCCGATTAGGCAGACTTTTTCATTGCCATGCGCCGCCGACGCCGTAGGAATGACGCCAATTACCGTCTGTGCATCAGATATTTTGATCCCGTGATCCGGTAATTGGAGACTTATGCCGATAGACACACTCATTGGCAGTGCCAATGACCGGGCCGAATAACCATTCCCCTCTGTGTTTTCGTTGATCACCTCAAAATATGGCCGCAGCGACACCCAAGCTTAGAATTCGTCAACGCCTCGGAAAGTATCGTATCGAAAGGCGTTTAGGCGAAGGCGGCTTCGCAACCGTCTATCAAGCCATGGACACGGTAATGGGGAGTCGCGTGGCACTCAAAGTACCACATGCCGCGGCTGTCGATGACGAGATGCTTAATAGCTTTCGCCGCGAATGTCGATTGCTGGAAAAAATAGAACATCCCGGCGTGCTGCCAATTAAAGACGCAAGCATTATCGGTGGCCGACTTGCGATCGCATTCCCACTCGGAAAAGAGACACTTTCTGACAGAATGAGTCGAAGGATGTCGTTCGAAAATGCAATGTCGATCATTGACCAGTTGTTGGCCGCTGTTGCGTCAGCTCATCAGCATCACGTGATCCACTGTGACATCAAACCCGAAAACATCATCATGTTTGAAGCGGGCAGGGTTCGGCTGGCAGACTTCGGCATCGCAAAAGTGGCGCATTCAACTATCCGTGCGTGTGGAACGGGAACAGTGGGATACATGGCCCCGGAGCAGGCCATGGGGCGCCCGTCATGTCGATCCGACGTTTTCTCTTTGGGGCTGATTTTCTATCGAATACTGTCTGGAGAATGGCCGGAGTGGCCATTTGAACGGCCGCTTCCCGGACATCGCAAGCTTCAGCAACGACTGGAGCCACGAATGATTGCCTGGCTGCAGAAATCCATAGATCCCCAGCCAGCCAAAAGGTTCCCGGATGCAGTGAGGATGAGAAATTCGTTTCTGAAACTGCGACCCAACGCACTTCGGCACGTTGAGAACCTAAGAATACAAAGAAAGAAGAACACTCACGGCAACACAGCCGGGTCTCGTAGCCGCACGCGTCGAGCTGCGTAGCACCCGCGATTCTGCCCGATTCGCTGAAAACAGGAGAACATCGCCGTCAGATTCTGTGACATGCCGAAGGGAATAGAACTTACTGCAAAGCGAACCGCACGATCAGCTTGACTTACCGAGCTTGGTCTGCAAAATACCGCACCCTGACACAGGCACCTGTAGCTCAACTGGATAGAGCACCGGTCTACGAAACCGGAGGTTGATGGTTCGAACCCATCCAGGTGTACTATTCATAACTTCTGCTGAACGCATGACTTGCGTACCTGCCAACCGTCGGCAGTGCGGCCTGAAGGTCAAACCTAAAAGGGGTAGTACTACCC
>CAYZYB010000906.1:0-2877 GCA_964481505.1 uncultured Planctomycetaceae bacterium
TAAACTCAAGCAATACTACGCACCAGACCTAAACTCGAAAAGAGGGCGACCCTGTCACCTGTTGCCATTGAGCTGCATTATTCGACGGGCTTGACCAATCGTCCATCATTTCTATCAAGAAAACGTTGCCACCGCTTGACCGCATTGGATCGCCGACCGGCGTCGTCGTCTGCAAAGAAGGCGTAGCGTTCCTGGGTGAGTGCTTCCAGATTCTCAATCGCCATTTCACGCAACGCCGCTCGATTGCTGGACAGCATCTCCACCAGCCAGCCAGACACAAAGCGGTCTTCCGCCGTGACGCGTGAAACCCCTTCCAGCATCTTCAGAGCGTTGTCGAGTTCCGTTTTTGAGAGTCGCGTTTCCAAAACCGATCGTACCCGATCCTGGCCAGCAGCAGATTGCTGAATCACAGTCCGTAGTCCGGCAATGGCTTCACGCCGGACAACTTCTTCATTGGGCTGACGCAGCAGGAGTGTCGTGAGCTGGTCGACGTTTCGAGTTAATGCAATCAGCCTCACCCCGTAGGACGCCAGTTGATCATTCTTGTTTTTGCTCAGCAGGTTGGCTCCGCTCGCAACTGTCTGTTCGGCGCGAAGTGCACCTGCTGCTTCTTCATGGAGATTTTGTACGGCGTCCGGTTGAACGGCTGCGGCCTTGTACACCCATTCCGGCACGAGCGGTGATGGAGTCGCGGGCGAGACTGTGGGAATGGCTTCGGCCGTGTTCCATTGCCATGTCTTGCCGCGGCCAACTTCTATCGGCTGTTCGTGTCCTTCGACATTCAGGGTCACAGAATTGTCAGCGGCGAAGACTGTCACGATTGCTGGAGCTTCGAATGGAAACAGAGACAAGCCGTCATTCGCATCGGCATTCAGGCCGTTTGCGGGGAGCTTGACAACTGCAATGCCAACCTGATCGTCGCCCTCCGGTATGGTGATTCCAATTCTGCGACCGCTGGCGACCATGGAGAATTGATTCATATCTGATGCGTTTGTTCTTTGCAGAACCAATCGCCCTTCGAGCAGTTCGATGCCCGGAACTTCTCCACTAACACTGACAGCGCTAAATAACGATGGTCCGAGAATTGTCGCGTCCCAACCAGCCCTGCGTTCTGACACCGTTACGCGAAACGGATCTGAAACTGCAGAAACGCTGTTGCTCAATCGCGCCTCCCAGCTCGCGGCAGCATCATCGACAGAGTCCGAAGCCCACGCCCATTCTTCGTTAACCGGGTCGTGAATTAGATGCATTCCGTGATCGTCTCGGACCTCGAATTCTGCAGCAACGGCAGGTGCGGCGATATTTTCCGGCACTGTTGTGTTCTGCACTGCGTTGGGAATGTCCGTCTCCGTTGTGGTTGCCATTGGCACAGTGTTTTCTGTGGCAGCGACTGCGGGCAATTCTGTTGTCGGTGTTTCCGTGACAGCAGCAGCCGTTGAAGGTGCATTGTTGTTCGCGGCAACGAGTGGCACGCTGGCTTTCGGTGTTGTGTCGGTGGCGGGGGTTGAGTCTGGTTGAATCGTTCCCGCTGTGGCTAGCGGATTCGCTTTGTTGCCGGCTGCCGGTGCGGTGTTTGCTGAGACATCTTGCGGCGTCGTGGCGGATTCAGTTTGACCAGTGACTTTGCTATTGGCCCCAACGGTTACGTTCGCGTCGTCAGGATTTTCAGCGGCGGCCTGAACATCTGCGTCTGCTGGTTCAGAAGCCGCGACGCTGGTCTGGTCTTCTCCACTGTCGAACAAATGAGAATCTGTAAACAGCAGGACCAGCCAACCAAGGACCATCAGCAGCAGTAGCAGCATTGGAGAACGGCGAGCGGATGTTGTTTGTGGTGCAAGTGGCTTCCATTCTGCGTCGCCCGAAGCTTCGTCCAAGTCGGCTGTATCTGCGGATTCAGCGTGGACAAATGGATCGAGTTTGTGCAATCGCTGAGAAAGCTGGTCACTGATTTCGACCGGGTCACTCAGTAGTCCGAGAATCTGATGAGCCGCCGCGACTTCGGCGAGATTGTGGTCTGATCCCAGAATTTCTTTTTCAATCAGTGCCACGAGTTCCGGGGTGAGCTGATCATCCAGATACTCGGCAATGAGGTTCGCGTCGATGCTTTTCTGTTCGCTGGGCGTTGAGGCCAGACGACGCCGACGCACAACATCCTTAATGCGGTCCGCCAACTCGGTCGCAAAAGGACTCTTGACGATCTTCTGCCCAAGTTCTCGCGCGTTGGCGGGTGGCAGACGATCGTCCAAATAAGCCAGTAGCGTTCTTAGTGTGAGCCTCATGGCGTTTCCATTTCGCTAAACTGAGTTGGCAGGCGATGGAGACATTCGGACGCCCGGTCTCTTGTTTAGTGCAGATCCAGCACGGGTTTCGTACGAATTTTTCCCACTATCCGACGAAATGCTGTAAAAACCGCCGTGTTGTGCATTTTTCGTGGTCCTTGTGCATTTTTTGTGGTCCCGAACCGGGGGCGCGGCGTTTTTCAGGACAACATTCTTCAACGGAACCTTCAATGGCCTTCGAAAAATCGCGTCGCGGCATATTGGTGAGTGCAGGGCTGATCATTGCGTTGATCGGCGTTGTGGCTGGCGGTTTGAACGAATGGCCAGCCTGGTTGACGATCGCTGGTGTTTTGGTGGCCTTTGCAGGGCTGGTGCTTAAAGAACGTGCCACTGCGGGAGTGGTTTCTAAATTCCGCAAACACACTGAAGCAGACGCCCCGACTTCGCTGGAAGAAACTCGCCAGCAGTTTGAAGAATGGCAGCATCTGCAACTTGCCGATTTTGAACGTCGAGACGAGGAGCTCAACAATCGGCAGCGTGATCTGCTGGAGCGGTTTTCGCGTTATCAGGAATTTTTGGAATACCCGGTCGATGATCC
>CAYZYB010000907.1:0-2877 GCA_964481505.1 uncultured Planctomycetaceae bacterium
TATGACAACTCTCTAAACAGATCGCTTACAAGAAACAGCAGTCGCGATATCCATGCAATCAAACAAAAGCTCACGTTTCTACGAGGCTTGCAAAGCGACAGCGACGTTCGGCCGCAAACAATGCTGATGAAGCCGGAGATCGTCGTCGCGTCTCACGTGACTCTCTATTACCAATCGCCGATCGAAGCAAAGGAGAAGCAATGAATCACCAATGCAGGTTTCAGATTCCGCACGGCAACAGAAAATTTGATTCATCCATGAACAGTATGGCGGGAACAAGTCAGCAGAAACTGCTGTAACATTTCGACGGCTGAGTTAAGATGATCTGAAGTTGCGATGGCAACCTGGTCAAAAAGTTTCGGACTTCGTGACAAGATCTATTTTTATCCCTATCGTTGCGTGATCTTCCGACAACCTAATCACCGCGTTTGGTGTTTCCTCTTGCCGCGTTTGGCAGGCTGCGCACTGTTGCTGTTGCGCCTGCGTTTCGCGATACGCGTGGATCTTTTCACTGGTTTTGCATCTCCCCCGTCGAGCAATCCCGATGGTATTGAGGTTCATGGATTTGGAAACTCTTCCGCCAAGGGGTACGAAACAAAGCAGAAATCGAAACCATCAGCTTCCAGGACACCGCTGCGCCCGGATAGGGCACTGGTGCCAACATTATTTGCGGTCAACTGAGGATTACACCGCTCGTTGCGAATCGTGGAACTGATATTTTCCACGTATCCTCATGGGATTGTCCGGCCAGGAACCGCGCAATTCCACGTGCCGCTCGATTGGCACACGCTTTGCGTTTGCATGTCGCAACGAGTTGCAAACACGTGGAATACAGTGAACGATCCTCATGGCAAACAACGCAAAACAACAGACAATCGTTGTCATCGGCAATGGAATGGTAGGGCTGAGGTTTTGCGAAAACCTGGTCGCCTTCGACGAATCCAAAAAATTCCGCATCGTTACGTTCTGCGAAGAACCTCGAGCCGCTTATGACCGCGTTGGCCTGACCAGCTTCTTCGCTCACCGCGATGCCGAAAAGCTGATGTTGGCTCGCATGGACTGGTACGAAAAGGCGGGGATTGAAATTCATGTAGGCGATCGAGCCAACGAAATCGATCGCGAAGCCAAAGTGGTTCGGTCCGACAAAGGCGTGGAAATCACGTATGACAAGCTGATCATGGCCACCGGGTCGTATCCGTTTGTGCCGCCAATTCCTGGCGTCCAAAAACCCGGCGTCTTCGTTTATCGCACAATCGAAGACCTGCAACACATCATTGAATACTCAAAAAAGTCCAAACGCTGTGCCGTCATTGGCGGCGGGTTGTTGGGGCTCGAAGCTGCGAAAGCCGCCTACGATCTGGGCCTGGAAACTCACGTCATTGAGTTCGCGTCGAGGCTCATGCCGCGGCAAATTGATGACGAAGGCTCGAAGATTCTCGTCAGCAAAATCGAAGAACTGGGAGTTCAGGTTCACCTTAACAAAGGCACAAAAGAGGTCTTTGGTGACGGATCCGTCGACCGCATGGAGTTCAATGACGGGGAATCTCTGGATGTCGAAATGATCATCGTTTCCGCCGGAATCCGCCCACGCGACGACCTCGCTCGCAGCACCGGACTGGAAGTTGGAGAACGCGGCGGCATCGTCGTGAATGACCAACTTCAGACCAGCGACCCGGACATTTACGCAATCGGCGAATGCGCCCTGCACGATGGCATGGTCTACGGATTGATCGCCCCCGGTTGGGAAATGGCGGAAACCTGTGCAGCGAATTTCTGCGGTGACGATCGGCGGTTTGGCGGCACCGATCTTTCCACAAAACTGAAACTCATGGGAGTCGACGTCGCCAGCTTTGGCGATTACGAACTCAGCGAAGAAGAAAGCACCAGCCTCGTTTTCGAAGACCCATTTTCCGGCGTCTACAAGAAGCTGTTCTTCAGTCGAGACGGCAAAAAACTGCTGGGCGGAATTCTGATTGGCGACGCCGACGACTACGGCACGCTCAGCATCATGGCCAAAAGCGGCGACGAACTTCCCTGCGAACCAGCGGAACTCATTGGCGCTGGCGGTGGCGGAGCGGCAGCGGCTCTCGGTGGCGTTGAAGGCATGCCCGAGTCTGCTCAGATTTGTTCGTGCAACAATGTCACGAAAGGTCAGATCTGCGAAGCGATTCGAGACGAAGAACCTGATTCACCGGCAGCCGTCAAACAATGCACGGGCGCGGGAAGCGGGTGTGGTGGCTGCATGCCGCTGGTCACGGATCTGTTTAACGCCGAAATGAAATCGCTGGGTCGAGAAGTCAACAACCATCTTTGTGAACACTTCGCCTACAGTCGCACGGAGCTGCTGGCGATCGTCAAAGCAAAGAAACTGACGACCTTCCACGACGTCCTCAGCGAATGCGGAACCGGCAGCGGTTGTGAAACCTGTAAGCCAGCCGTTACATCAATTTTGGCCGGACTGTGGAACGAATACATCCTCAGCCCCGAGCATCAAACGCTGCAGGACAGCAACGACCGCTTTCTTGCAAACACTCAGCGCAACGGCACATACAGCGTTGTTCCACGAGTTCCCGGCGGAGAAATTAAGCCGGATCAGCTCATCGTTTTGGGCGAAGTCGCGAAGAAGTACAACCTGTATTCCAAAATCACGGGCGGCCAACGCGTTGACCTGTTCGGAGCACAAGTTCAGGACTTGCCAGCGATCTGGGAAGAGCTCATTGCTGCCGGTTTCGAAAGCGGTCACGCCTACGGCAAGTCGCTGCGAACGGTCAAAAGCTGCGTGGGCACAACATGGTGTCGTTACGGAGTGCAGGACGCGGTTGGCTTCGCGATTCGTCTGGAACACCGATACAAAGGCGTCCGTTCGCCTCACAAAGT
>CAYZYB010000908.1:0-2862 GCA_964481505.1 uncultured Planctomycetaceae bacterium
GTACAGATAAGGGTGTCCACGGAAGGAAATTCGCGGGCTCGCTGGCGCCAACCATTTTCCATCAGGTGACCATGCCCAAAACACTCGGACGATTTCAGGAACGGATGCGTCATCCTGCTTAAAAGATGATTTGTTGAATTCGTATACGAAGCCGGAGCGCTTTGACTTCATCGTTGTCACCATCGGACCGGTCGCGACTGAATAACCGACGCCCTGAAAACAAGCCGTGGGCGGATGAACAGACATCGGACCGGAATGCCCGCAAAGAATCGTCAGGTTGACGGTGTAGCCGGTCGCCGGGTTACGGTATTCTCGTCGAATATAGCCTTCGATTCCGGCAGCTTCGATTTCGCGATCTGTCAATGTATTGTCAGTCGATTCCCATCGCCCAATGACCTGCGGCACAGCGTCCAAACGCGAAACAGCATCCTGCAGTTCACCATGACCGGCCTTGACCGAACCATTGATGGCGCTATCAGCTATTTTCCCGACGAACAGCACGGCCAGGCCTATGCAAATCAGGACGACGTCGCGGCGTTTGATCGATTCTTCGCCAGAGCCTGCCCTGGTCTCCCTGGGGCCTGCGTCCGGAACTTCCGGGAGCGTTTGTTCTGTGGGAGTCGTTGGTGATGTCATGGTGTGAGAGTCCGTATTGGTCTTGGCCTCTGATGGCGGCTGCCGTGATGTCTGAATTCAGCAAGAGGACGTCAGTTACAAATTGCTTCCGTTAACTGGCGGATGTTGGGGGTCTGGCGACGGACGGAATACCGGGCACGCCGACTCGCGAAACTGTTCGTAGCTTTGCTTCCGTTTCCGGTACTGGCACAAACAGCCAGTCAAGTGTTTTCAGCAGTAGAAATAACATCAGCATAGCCGCGGGCATCATCAGGTAACC
This sequence comes from uncultured Planctomycetaceae bacterium, assembly GCA_964481505.1. GTDB lineage: Bacteria > Planctomycetota > Planctomycetia > Planctomycetales > Planctomycetaceae > Fuerstiella. Next base: position 896 of record CAYZYB010000908.1, read on the forward strand.
GCTGAAATCATGAAAAACACGGTCGGCCATTTCGGATCCGAAGTAGCTGTAGGCCAGAGCCGTTGCCACAATTCGAGCGACGTTGCAGAAAATGGCTATCGGAATTGCGCTCAGCAGAATGACGATGTTTTCCCACAACGTTCTGCGTTCGATGATGATCGCAGCGACGGAGATCGCAAAGAATACCGTCAGCATTCGCATACCGCTGCATGCTTCGGCAACACCCAGCTTATGCTCACCCATCAGAATCAAACTGCCCTTGGCTACAGCTGGAATCCCAAACATCTGGATGTACCACGCCGATTGTTGGGCGCCGTAAAGCTGCAAGGGAGCAGACAGCATTCTTTCGAAACGAAATGGTAAAGGGAACATGAAAACCAGAAACAGGATTGCAGGCCAGACGCCGAGCGTCAGCCGCCGTCCCCACAACAGAGTGACGCCGCCCGTTATGCAAAACAACAGGCCAACGCAGTCCGCGAATTCCACGAATATGTAGACCCCCAGAATGTGAAAAATGACTCCAAGAGCAATCCACAGCAGTCCCCACTTATCAGACTCCGCTTTTCCAGGCCGGATTCGATCGCTAAGAAAAAAGACGCTCAGTAAAACGGCCAACACCGGAATGAAGAAACCATGTTTGTACTGAGGCTCGTTGTTCCACCGAACGACGAGCGCCCAGAGCAGATCTTTGAAGACGTATCCTGCCAGCAGACAAAAAACGGCGGACCAGATGGCACGATTTCGCCAATCCGGACACTTCCATTTTTTTGCCCCATGACTGCGTAGAATTGATTTGGATTCCATGCTGATTCTCTAACAGGACCACTGGTTCAAGATTAGGACTGTGAGTCAATTGCACCGAGCACATTTCGAAAAGAAAAGTAAAATTTAGAGCGCAGTGCTGCTGAAACGCTACTTCGCGAACTTGCTCCGTGAACCATCGAACATGAAGAATCGCCAATTAATCCGCGGGGTTTCCGTAAGCTGTGCGGAGAGTGACGATTTTTGCGTCCCTTTTTCGAAACAGATAATCGTTACAACCGTCATAACCGGAGTGCCGATTAGGCAATGTAGGTAAAAGACGGCATGTGTTTCAAAACAATTTGGAGAGGGTTCCACGACCGTTTATGTTTGGCAATAACGCGGATTTGCGTTCACGGTTTTTGTTTAGAAGCCGCATCCTATAAGACTTCCCTTGTCTCATTTGGATCAGGATTTTTTCCACTTTGCGAGGCACTACGACCATGTTGACAGAGAAATTGAGTTCTTTTCTTAAGAAGGCTTCCTTGTTTGGGGCTGTCCTTGCGACAACCGCCGGACCTTCGTTTGGAGCAGGGATTCGCCACAATTCACGATTCGACTATGGTCAACCGTGTTCCGTGTGCAGTCAAACATTTGCCTACCAGACTGCTGGAGCAGTTCTGCCAGGCTACCCATCGGTGATGCAGGCAATGCCTCACGCCGCTCAAATTGTCGCTGACAACTCCTGCGGGTGTGGAGTTTCAGGCGACATTGGCACTTACGCCGGGCCGGAAGTCATTCAACGTTATGATTCGCAATACGGTGGTGGTATCGCGGAAGGCACAATCGTCTACGAAGATCAGGGATTGACTGGCGACCAGATGATTCTTGGAGACAGCAACTCCCTCGACGGGCTTGTCCCTGGGGATGCGGCCTTCGGAATTGCTGGAGTGCCGGATGGTTCAATCTATGCTGGTGACGCTTTGGTTCCTGGAACGGCTGTTGCCAGTGGTGCAGCAGGCGGCGGACTTGGAAGCGGCACGACCGGTGGTGTTGGTAGCTTCGGTGGAGGTAGCTCTGGTGGATTCAGCGGCGGTGGCGGCGGATTTGGCGGTGGTGGTGGCTTCGGTGGTGGTGGCCTTGGTGGCCTCGCTGGGCTTGCCGGAATCGCAGCTTTGAGCGACAACAACAACGACGGTGGCGCCAACAACAACAACAATAACAAT
>CAYZYB010000909.1:0-2856 GCA_964481505.1 uncultured Planctomycetaceae bacterium
GTCATCTATCTTATTGCAAAGATCGTCAAAATTCCCAGTACGGCCAGCGCTAAAGCTCCAACCAGCAAAAGTCCTGTTCGAGGCTTCTTGTGACCCCTGCGTTTTTTGCGTCGTGCTCCGCTGTCGTCTTCGTAATCTTCGACCGGATTGTCTGCGAAGTCTTCTTCCGGGATGTCGAACGGAGACTTCGCCACGATCTTCGGTTTTTGCTTTTCCCGAATTTTTCGCCGCCGTGGCTGACCGAACTGTGGTTTGAAGTTCTCCTCATTGTCGTCATTGTCCGCCGCCTCTGGAGCAGGACGGTTGCGTCGCTGCACTGTCGGAACGGGCTTTGATTCTTTTTCCGGCGGGGGAGTCGCTGGTCGTGCGGCACCGCGTCGGCGTGTTTTTTTTGCGTTGAAGGCGTCATTCGGGCGATTATTTCTGGCAGCTTCGACGAACACATTCCCCTCGGGGATCCGCCCTGCCGAGCCGATCGGATCGATTAGCAATCCCTGAACACGAGCGCGAAGTTTTCTAGCTTCGCTCGTGCCATCAAGAACGAATCGCCAGTGGCACTGCATTCCGGAAACGTGTCGAGAATAATAGGTGCTAAAGCAAACATTCCAGCGATCGTCTAACGGAACAAGTTGCAGGGCTTCGTTTAGCAACGTGAGTGTGTTCTCGGTGTCGGGCACAATCACCGAAACAGATTTCATACCATCGGCGACACCGTGGCCCATGACGCCCGCCCAGCCAGCATCGCCGAAGACTTGTTCCCAGGTGCTGAAGCCATTCAGGATTTCGGCGTTCGATCGAGGCAGTCGACCCGGATCAAGCGTTTCCGGATCGTCATCCCACGATTCATGCCAGAAGTTGTGGTCAGAGAACAACGGCGAAGGGCCCTGCGAAAAATTTGAAAGTTCCGCACTGGTCAGCGCAAGGTGATGGGCGATCTTGTTAGACCGTCCGGAATAGTCCATTCCCGGATCACCAATTCGCGACACAACGTGATAGATGTTCCGCTGAATGCGAACCGTTAGGTGAGAATAGTTTACCGGCGGTTTGTGGCCATGTGCTGCTTCGGTGTGACGATAACCGCTTAGGGATTCCAGCTTGTCCTGTAGCGCACGCGGGATTCCGTCAGTCGCGGCAACCGTACAAAATCCACTGGCGCCGCGCCTGAGTCCTCGACTTGCAGATGTAAAAACAAGCTCGTAACTCACAATCAATTTCTCACAGAGGCCAGGCCCCTGACCCATTGTCGAGCTGTCGCTCCGTTATCGCTCTAAAGATCTGGCTCAACACCCAAAAGTAAACTTCATTTCAGGCTAAGTTAGCCAGTGGTCGAACGCCGCACCGACGGGATCAATCCGGTGGTGGTCTGATTCAGCAGGTAAAGCAGCGGCACTTCAGCCCAGACAGGCTTCACTTCGTTTGGTCGCACGCCAAGGCCTCCTGTTTTCGCATCTTCTTCGGGAGCTCGTCCCAATGCGGAACTCGGAATGTACGTCACCTTCTCGCCAAAGCCTTCTGCCGCGTTCACAAATTCCGGTGCGTGTTTCAGCATGATCGCTCGGACTTTTACCGATACCTCTTCGATCAGACTGTTTTGAAGTCCAGCGATTCCCTGCTTGGCGTCTCGGATTGGATCTTCCATTTTTGTCCATTCCGGCCAAAGGGTCGGTCCCCATGCGTCCAGCTTGGTGACGACGATCACCAGCGGCTTGCCATACTTTTGCTGCTGCGACATGCCGGAATGCGTGCGAATTCGATTCGCTGCTTCGTGCAGAATCTGGTCCTGCCGATGGCTTCGTCCTGTGCCCAGAATTTGCGGATCGTTTGTGTTTGCTTTGCAGGCTTCGCGAAATCGTGCGTGTTGAGTCGGGTCGAACAGGAACAGCAAACCGCGTGAAACGTTAAGATGCTGAGTCGCCGGACTGATCGATGATTCACCACCGGGCAGGAAATGTTCGCCCGCGTTGTCGTACAAGCAAATCGTGCGAGACAATTCGTCACGTTGTGCAATCTTGGGGTGATCCGAAAGCGGCTGTACCACAAAAACGAATGGGCGTGGGTACCAGATGGTTTCGTCGCCGAACTGAACCGGCTGATACAATTCGCCTTCTGTTTCTGTTTTGGGAATCGATGCCAGCTTGTCGGGGTGCTCATTAAAGAACAGACGCTCTTCTGCTTCGTTGAGCTGCCGGTTGGAATCCGGGTCGGCATCGGAAATGCTGAGCTTAAATCGTGTGCCGAGTGCCTGACGCATTTGCCAGGTGGTTGTCGCCAGCATGTGCGACTTGCCTGATCCTGGCGAACCCAGGATCGAATAAAAGATGCACTGCATCTCGAACATGGTTCGAGGAATGCCGAGATGGCATCGTGGGCAGCAGACTTCACTGCAGAATGATCCCTGGCTGTCGATTGCGTTTCCGCCGGCGTCAAAACGCGTGGGCAGAAAGCGTCGCTGCACGTCGGGCCCCAACCTGGCGTCTCCGTAGAGTCGCGGGTGAGCGGACGCCCACAGCGTTTCGGCGGGAGCAAAGCGGTGCCAGCAATGCGGACACATGATCTGTGATAGAATTCCAGTCTCGGACAAAGCCGTATCTCACCAAAGAATTTCAGGGGAATCTGGTTATGTTTCCTATTCTGGCATTCCCTGCGATCGAAGAAAAGCAACCAAATCACTTTTGAGGCGGGAATACGGTATGGCAGGGAAAAAACCGGGTTGCGTACCAGGTGTATGGTCTCTTGTTTCGTATCGAATTCCCCGCTCGCACGCTCTTTGGTTTACTGATGAACCTGTCGCGATTCATTGGCTCAGCTGCGACGCTGCCGTTAAGGTCCAGGCTGATCGTCACAAAGTAGCTGTTG
>CAYZYB010000910.1:0-2847 GCA_964481505.1 uncultured Planctomycetaceae bacterium
CCTTAGTATTTCAAGTGTCTGAGAACACCTGATTTTTGATATGCAACAGGCACAAGTCACCACCGGAAAATCAATCATGACAAAGACAGTAATTCCCTGCACTCTTGCCCTCATGGCCGGATTTGCCCTGGCGGTACCATCAATTACAGCGTCGGACGAAGATCGCGGGAAGCAAAGCGTGGGTGAACGTGACGACGACCAGGGCAGGATTCGTGACGACGACGAGCGTGACCGTCCACCACGAGAGCGTGATGGAAATCGTCGGCCGCCGGAAGGGGAACGAGGACGTGGCCCGCGCGATGGAAACCGGCGGCCATCAAGGCCGGGTGGGCCGATCATGGCGTTACTCGATACGAATCACAACGGCGTGCTGGAATCAGAAGAGATCGATCAGGCGATTGTCATACTCCGAAAACGCGACCGAAATCGAGACGGAAAACTTACCAGCGATGAAATCGGCCAACCACGCGATGGCGAACGTTCGCCGATGCGAGGTGGCGATCGTCGACCGGAGGGACGTCCAGCACAGGGAACTCGTCCGAGTCCCGAACAAATCAAGGAACGATTTCGTCAGGCAGACAAAGACGGCGACGGAAAGCTGTCGAAAGAAGAAACCTCCGAACGCATGCGAGGTAGCTTTGACCGAATTGACGCCGATGGCAGCGGCTTTATCGAACAGAAAGAACTCGAAGAAATGGTGCGACGATTCCAGCAGGGCGGACGTGGGCCCCGCGACGGTGATCGACCGGGCGGCGATCGCGGAGAAAGAGGCCGCGGCGACGGTGAACAAAAGGAACGTCGTCGTCCAGACACGGAATGACCAACAGCCTGCTCAAAAAACAGCCCCGTACTGATTCCCCGGGAGATTCTTCCGGAGAATCGTCGTTCGGCAGCTCCTGCAACGTACACGATGCCATTTCTCAAAACAGACTTTTCGCCCGTTTTCAATCACTCGACAGTTTCCCAGTGCCACAAGTCGTAGTTGACGGCGCACGAGTCGAGAAATCAGCGCAGATTACGAGTGAATCCATCTTCGCAGGCTGTGTATTTTCCGGAACTGACCGTGACTGAAAAAGCCTTCCCCCGAAGAATACACGTAACAAACAACTTGCGTTTTCAGGAAGGCCCACGTTCGAGACCATCAAAGGTGGCTGGAACCTTTGTTTGCTTGAAGCCGCAGATAATGACGGCTGTCGCGATCAGAAGCCAGACCGGATTTCTCCGTCTGGCGGCTGGTGCTCCTGCTTCACGCTGCAAACACTCCGCTTCAGCAGGACAACAGGCTCTCCGTCAATGTTCACGTTAGGCGGGAGCGTTGTCAGCAACGGCGCTGATGACAGCCGTGTGAAACTGCCCATTTGTCACCACCATGCCCTCATTCTTTGCCAGTGTTGCCCCATGGCCAAACTCTGGTGCTCGCCCATGAATGTCGGTTACCGCGCCACCAGCTTCCTGAACCACCAAAACTCCGCCAGCGTGGTCCCATATCTTTTCCTGGTAGCCTTTCCGAGTTGGCAGGCGAAGATAGATGTCAGCGTCTCCCATGGCCACTGCCAGATACTTACACTGGCTATCGATGCGAAACGGTTCACGAGTGATTCCCAGTTGGCTGGCGATTTGTCCCGACCAGTCGTGGGAACTGTGCCCGGATTCCACAGATTCGCAGAATCTCGCGTCCGCGCTGCTGGTGGTACCGGTGACGGAGATCTTTGTTGGCTCAGCATCCGGTTTGTCCAGCGGCTGAACAAAGCTGCCTTCGCCGCGTACAGCCCAGCCGAGTAACCCTCGCGCGCCGTCCGGAGCCGAAGAATCGACCGGCATGTTTGGGCAACCGAGAATCCCAACTTCCACAACGCCGTCAATAATGAGTGCCAAAGCGATCGCGTATTGTTCGTTTCGCAGAAATCCTTTGGTGCCGTCGATCGGATCGAGCGTCCAGAATCGCGGGCGATGTTCCTGCAGATCGCCGCGATCAATCCAGCCGCAGATGTCTTCTCCACTGGCTTCGATGCCAACCGCGCTGCATTCCTGAACGATGCGATTCAGAAACTCAGCACCTTCCGGCGCTCTTAATTCCGCGGCGCCTTCTTCTCCAATGACCGGGTCATCGGGAAACGTATCCTGCAGAGCACGACAAATCAGCGCCTGGCTGGCAAAGTCGGCCACCGTGACCGGACTCTTGTCCTTTTTCTCCAACGAATCCGTAGTGATCGATGACTGGACCGCACGGCATATTTTAGCAGCATGGCGAACCGCAGACAGCCCTGCCTGGAGTTCCTTTGCAAACGACGACATGAATAACCTTCAACGATGCAACACACAAGTTGCAGACAAAAACAGGAGACGCCTCAATAATAATTTTCTGAGCACTAGTTTACCGCATCTCCCGAAGCAGCGAAAGCGTTGATTAACACCTTCACGGCGATTGGGTGTGGTCGCAGATTGTTGCAATTGAAATGGGTGGCCGGGATTGGACTGAGCCCGCGAAGGAAACCCCGGGGGTTCGCTCGTGCCTCGCTCCAACGCTGGGCGCACGCTTCTTATTCAACAATTTGCAACCGGCATGGCGCCATGAAAATTACGTTGCCTCTGGCGCAGAAGAAGATCCAGGATCGACTGCGAAAGCTGCAACAGCTGCGTGGTAGATTGGCTGGGCAACGCAGTTCTTGTTTTGAAAGCTGAGCGGCTCTCAGAGTCACAGCCCCAGCTTTTTGCGGTCCACATCAAACAGCTGCGTTTGCCTCGCTGGAAGACACTGCGCCGTTACTGAACTCCGCCTCCGTTGGATTGCGGGTTCGCTACGAATCCTGGTGAGATTGAAAGTTGCCTTTGCCCCACACCGCTTTG
>CAYZYB010000911.1:0-2843 GCA_964481505.1 uncultured Planctomycetaceae bacterium
CAACTATTTAGCTCCCTGAGCAACAAGCCTGACTCGTCACGCCGCTGCATACGCAGGATCAACAGATAGATTCGTTAGTCCTCAACCGCTACACTCGTGATGGACCGTCAATCACATCGGTGGTTCCCGTCGAATCTATTGTCTCCAGCCCTGAGGTGTTTCGTGATCTCAATCCGTTGCGCGGTTTCCTGCCTGTTTCTGCTCGCTGCTCTTCCAGCTTCTTCAGCAAATGCTCAATTCCTTCAACTGAAGAAAGACGACCATATTTCCATCATCGGCAACACTACTGCCGATCGCATGCAGCACCATGGCTGGCTGGAAACTTACATTCATGCCATGCACCCGGAACTGGATCTGACCTTCCGAAATCTTGCTGTGCCTGGCGACGAACCGAAACTCCGACCGCGCGAAGACAATTTTGGCAGCCCCGATCAATGGCTCACGAAGAACGAATCGGACGTCGTCTTCGGCTTCTTCGGATATAACGAAGCTCTCCGCGGACCGGATGGTATCCAGAGTTTTCGCAAGGATCTGGCCGAATGCATCGATGGCATGCTGGCTCAAAAGTACAACGGCGAATCAGCTCCGCGTATCGTGATGTTCTCCCCGATTGCCCACGAAAATCTCAACAACCGGCATCTGCCAACGGGGTCTGAAAATAACGCCAATCTGCATCTCTATACCGAAGCAATGCGAGAAGTCTGCGCGGCAAAGAACGTTGGCTTCGTCGATCTGTTCGCACCGTCCGGTGAACTTTACAGTGCCGCTACCAGGCCGCTGACTATGAACGGCATCCACCTGCTGGATCACGGGAATAAAGCAATCGCGTCTGTGATTACACAATCGCTGTTCGGGGCGGCGCAGCCAAAGCAGAGTCTCCCCGAAATCCAGAAGCTTCGTGAAGCCGTGCTGGAGAAGAACGATTACTGGTTCAACCGGTATCGTGTAGTGGACGGCTACAATGTGTTTGGCGGCCGATCAAAACTGAACTGGTTCGGTCAGTCGAACGCAGACGTCATGATGCGAGAAATGGAGATCTTCGACGTTATGACAGCCAACCGCGACAAACGTGTTTGGGCGGTCGCGAAAGGTGGTGACCTTGAAGTCAAAGACGACAACCTTCCTGACGAGCTGGTCGTTAAGTCGAACAAGACAGGCGACAAGGAAGACGGCAGCTTCACGTATATCAGCGCGGAAGAAGGCCTGAGCAAAATGAAGCTCGATGAAGGATTGCAGGCCAACGTCTTTGCTTCAGAAGAAATGTTTCCCGAACTGATCAACCCGGTTCAGATGGCGGTGGATACCGACGGACGTCTATTCGCTTCCGTTTGGCCCAGCTACCCGCATTGGAACCCAACGAAGCCGCGTACCGACCGCATCCTTTGCTTTCCGGATGACAACGGCGATGGAGTCGCAGACCGCTGCACGATCTTTGCTGACGAACTTAACAGTGTCACGGGCTTCGAATTCTGGGGCGGTGGCATGATCGTGGCAGCGTTGCCGGAACTGTGGTTCCTGAAAGACACCGACGGCGACGACAAGGCAGACGTTAAGATCCGCATTCTGCAGGGCCTGTCCAGCGCGGACTCCCATCATTCGGCCAACGCGATGGTGCTTGGACCGGACGGCTGGGTCTACTGGTCTCGTGGAATCTTCAACGTTGCCGCCATGGAAACGCCCACAAAGACTTACCATTCGACCAAAGCCGGAGTGCATCGATTCAATCCACGTACGTTCGAAATGGAATTCCATTTCCCGATCGGACCGAACCCTCATGGCGACTTTTTTGACCAGTGGGGCTTTCAATTCGCCAACGACGGCACCAGCGGCACGGGTTCGTACGTAAACATTGGAAAAGGGCAGGACAACAAAAAGTGGTTCGAAAAACAGTGGCGTCCGGTTGCGGCCACGGGATCACTTTCCAGCAGTCACTTCCCGGAACGTCATCAGAATAACTTCCTGATCTGCAACTGCATCGGCTTTCTCGGAATCCTGCAAAGCGAAGTGAATTACAACGGTGCCGACATCACGGCCAAAGCGGTCAACCCACTGCTGACGTCGTCGGACCCAAACTTCCGCCCAACCGATCTCGAAATCGGAGCGGACGGAGCACTCTACGTATCAGACTGGGCCAACGCGCTCATCGGCCACATGCAGCACAACATGCGAGACCCCAACCGCGACGATCAGCACGGCCGCATCTATCGCATCACGGCCAAAGGACGTAATTTGGTGAAGCCCGTTCGATTGAAAGGCAAACCCGTCCGTGAAGTTTGCGACGCCTTCTATGCCAAAGAAAATGCCACTCGCTATCGAGCTCGCATTGAGCTCAGTGGGCGTGATTCAGAAAAAACGATCGCCGAAGTTTCTGCATGGGCAGCCAGCAAAGACGTGAGCAACGCTGCAGACGCTCAAGCCCTTCTGGAATGTCTGTGGGTGTGTGAAGAACACCGATTGCCAAACCAGCAGCTGCTAAACACCGTTTTGAAAGCCGCGGAACCACGGGTGCGAGCCGCCGGAATTCGCACTCTGGGACACTGGGGGGATCAGATTGAAAGCTGGGACATAATGCTGATCGCAGCGGGTCGCGATGATTCCGCCTTGGTACGAGCGGAAGCGGTTAAGTCGTCGGTTTCGTTCGAAGGAATTGCAGCTGCGGAAGTCATCTTTGAAGTCGCAACCAGCAAGCTCGATCCGGAACTGGAAACAGTTCTAAAATACGCCAAAGGCCAAATTAACGTCGATCATCTAATTCAAGAGTCCCTTGCATCCGGCAAGTCGCTGTCGAAAGCCGCTCGTGCATACGCTTTGCTGAATGCTAACGTTGATGATCTGCTGAAACT
>CAYZYB010000912.1:0-2839 GCA_964481505.1 uncultured Planctomycetaceae bacterium
CTGAAGGGATTGCGTTGTCGTTTTGTACGACGTCGGAGCTGGCAGAATTGCGGGCGATCGAGAAACTGATCGGTCACAAGATTCCTTCTGTTGGCGGCCAGGCACCACCAGAACCGCAACCTCACGAAATGGAATCTTCATCGCGAAGACCGCGTGGACGTCGTGGCTCACGCGGTCGTCAGGGAGGATTCGGGGGCGGCGGCGGGCGATCTCGGAATCCGTCGGAAGCACTGTTGCCAACCGGAAAGCCGAAGCGAAAACGCGGTCGCGGCAAGGGGCCCAACGCAAACAAGGGGCCGAAGAAGACAAAAGGGGCCGACGTAAAGCGACGGCCGAAACAGACCACATGAAAGCAAACCGTGTCGATTTTGACGTCATTGGAACGGCCAGTGGCACTTTTTTCTAAGCAAATCGACTAACAACGGGGCAAAGTTGTCATACGCCTGTCTGGCGGGTTGACGATCACGTGCCGAAACGTTTGAATCTAGGTTCAAGGACCGAAGAACAGGAGAAGAATCATCGCTCAGAATCAAAATACATTCGAAAAACGAAAACGCGAAATGGACAAAAAGGCGAAAGCCGATGCCAAACGCGCGAAGAAGGCTCAGAAAAACCGAGGCACAAGTGCTGCCCAGGCTGCTGACCCGTTTTATCAGTTCTCAATGAAGTCAGCTGATAAAGAGGACTAAGTACTGGCGGCATCGCTGTCGATTTAGTACGTTTCGAGAAACATTGATACAATGCTCTGTGAAATCAAGTCGGTGACATCGAAATGACGAAGCAGAAATTGAACCGCGGGCTTTCCGCATTGGCTGAAGAGACGACGACCTGGTAGTTACGACACTTGAACGTTTCATGCGTTGGGGCTGCTACATTTTTAAGAGTATAGAGAAGACTAATGGCAGAAGGTACAATCAAGCGAGTGACCGAAAAGGGATTCGGCTTCATCGAAGACGGATCTGGAAAAGACATGTTTTTCCACATGTCGGCGCTCGAAGGCGTTCAGTTTGAAGATCTGCGAGAAGGACAGCAGGTTTCATTCAACGTCGGCGAAGGACCAAAAGGACCACGTGCGGAAAACGTACGACTGGTCTGAGTCTTCGTCCGACAGGACGCAGATTGGATAAAGAATCGAACGCTGAAGAGCTTAGGCCCTTCAGCGTTTTTTCATGCGCTGTTCGTTTTTTCAGCGGACGGCTCCTCTCGAATCTCGTTACAGGATTGCAAACAGAGCGAGAATCGCCGACGTCGAACTTTGCGACGCATGTGATGGATTTTTCAGGCTGCATTTTCTAAGGGGATGTGACTGTGTCGTGTATTCGAAAGACCGTGAGCCTATTCGTGCTTTTGATCGCCACACTTGCGATCTGCAGCCTCCGCGCTGAAGAAGTTGCGCAGGGTTAAATTCCGCCGGAGCTGATCGAGCGAGTTAGAGTAATCATGGAGCAGTTGTGTCCAGACTGCGAGTTTGTGACCAGCGAGCATAAGGTTGAGTGGCGGTTTCGTTGTCAGGAGTTTCTGGCACATGGAAGCGACAAGATTGGCCGGATTCGCCTGACAAGTGGCAAGGACTTTGGTCCGCATGTGGACGGATTCCGCATTCGTCTTTCCTGGTCTCACACTGCGGGTGAAGGCAGTGCGTGGGGAGGATGGGGATCGACAATTGGCCGTTCTTACTGGACCGACTATCCAAACTACTACCGACTCAAGGATGGCGCAGGCTACGTGCGAATGGATTTCAGTTTTGGTAAACGGACCGACATGAACGTGCTGACGACGCTGCAAAAAGAACTCTCGAAATCTGGCAAGCAAATGTATGGTCCCTCCACAATGTTCATAAAGCCCGTTGATGACTGGGATGAAAAGTCGATGTTGTTGCTGGGGGACCTGAAGCAGTCGCTCGGCCAGTACCATCCTGAAACAAAATGGCGACGAGACCAGCAATCACTTGTCAGTGAATACAGAACTACGACCTACGATATTCATGCGAAGGATGAATTGGGAAACATCAGCCCCAAGGCTCATCAGGAAACAGGCCCGCTTCACGACGGGTTAATCGTTCGCGTTAGCCGACTCGAGAAACACGTTGGTGGAAATACTCGGGCTGTGCAGGGGCGAAACAGCAGGCGGTATTGGCAGCATTACTTCGTTGTCTACCAGCGGTACGGTACGCCCGTTCGTCTTGATTTGATGTATGGGCGACGGACAAGTCATGAGGCGATTCAGGCAGCTCTCTCGGCCGTCGACAAACACTTCGGTACGTACCGAAGTCGTCACAGTCAGTTTGGTCTTTGGCATTCCCGCGGATGGAGTGATCCTGAATAGTTGGTCAACGGAGTCTTCGTGAAAGTGCCATCGCAAATTTCTCGGCGGCCGCGTTTCTCCCGGTGCTGCTGTCTGCGTGCGGCAGATACAGATATGGCTCAATAAGTTCCAATTCGATCAGCTTCAGTTCGTCGTCCAGGCCTCGCAGCAGGTCGACCCGTGCATACAGCGGGACAACATCCAGCGCTGCGACAACGTGTTCTGCCGTTTGGATTTCTGAGGCTGATGGGGGGTATGTTTCTTCTGTGCCACCGTGGATTGACTGAATCCGGTAGTCGCCGGACTTCGGACGTTTGACGGCGGCGTGAGAGTATTTGCCGTCGATTGTGACGAGTGAGTACTCCCCTTCGCTACACACTGAGGGAAGGTATGCCTGAACGAGTGCACCTGCTGGCGGTAGTGCGTCCGGCTTTGGAAACTTATCGGACCGGTGAAGCAGCACTTGCCGCCAGGCACCGCCGCCGACCAGAGGTTTGATGACAAGAGTGTCCGTGGATAGTGCACAAAACGTTGT
>CAYZYB010000913.1:0-2833 GCA_964481505.1 uncultured Planctomycetaceae bacterium
ATCCTTGGCGGCGGACCGAACCGTATCGGCCAGGGAATCGAATTCGACTACTGCTGCTGCCAGGCCGCATTCGCGCTGGAAGAACTCGGCATCGAGAGCATTATGGTGAATTCGAATCCGGAAACCGTTTCGACCGACTACGACACGTCAGACTACCTGTTCTTCGAACCACTCACGACAGAAGACGTTCTGAACATCTGCGACCGGATGCAACCCGACGGTGTCATCGTGCAATTCGGCGGACAAACGCCGTTGAATCTCGCTCGCGGGCTGGAAGCCGCTGGTGTCAACATCATCGGCACGTCTCCGGATATGATCGACGCAGCAGAAGACCGCGAACGCTTCCAGGCTATTCTGGAAAAGCTCGACCTTCGCCAGCCACCAAACGGCATCGCAACCAACACCGAAGCCGCTCGCACCGTTGCAGAACGAATCGGCTATCCCGTGCTCGTTCGGCCAAGTTACGTTTTGGGCGGCCGAGCGATGGAGATTTGCTACGACGAATCGTCACTTGTGCAATACATGACTCAAGCCGTCGATGCGTCTCCCGATAAACCCGTGCTGATTGACAAGTTTCTGGAAGACGCCATCGAAGTTGATGTCGATGCCATTGCTGACGGCACCGAATCTGTCATCGGCGGCATCATGGAACACATCGAAGAAGCGGGCGTGCATTCCGGAGATTCGGCCTGTTCGCTGCCGCCGCATTCGTTGCCGCAGGCTGTACTGGACGAAATCCGCACGGCGACTCACAAGCTGGCGGCTGAACTGCAGGTTTGCGGCCTGATGAACATTCAGTTCGCTGTAAAAATGGATGGCGACGACTTCAAGGTTTATCTGCTGGAAGTGAATCCTCGAGCGAGCCGCAGTTCACCATTCGTATCGAAAGCCACGGGGCGTTCGCTGGCTCGAATCGCAGCCAAAGCCATGGCCGGTGTTTCGCTCAAAGAGCAGGGCGTGACGTCGGAAATTATTCCGTCGTACACATCAGTCAAAGAAAGCGTATTCCCGTTCAGCCGCTTCACAGGAGTGGACATTGTGCTGGGACCGGAAATGCGGTCGACGGGCGAAGTGATGGGAATCGACCACGACTTCGCAACGTCGTTCGCCAAATCGCAAACCGGTGCCGGGGCAAAGTTGCCGAGTCAGGGAACAGTGTTTATCAGCATGGCGGCAAGTGCCAAAGAAAAGATGATCGAACCTGCTCGCCGATTGCAGGCGTTAGGATTCAAACTGGTCAGCACCACCGGAACAGCTCGCGTGTTTGCAGAACACGGTGTCGAAGTGACGGTCGTCAAAAAGCTAAGCGAAGGTCGACCGAATCTGCTGGACCTGATGTCCAACCAGGAAATTCAATTCATCTTCAACACACCAAGCGGCAAGGGAGCTCGTACAGACGAAGGCCGCATCCGAGCAGCCTCGGTCATGCACGGCGTTCCATGTGTCACCACGCTGCCCGGCTGCCTGGCGGTTGTCGACGCACTGGAAGCACTGGCTGAACAGCCAGCACTGCAGGTGAAGTCGATTCAGGAATGGGCGGAAGCAACTTAGGCGGCAGACGGTTCAGGCTGATTCTGCAAATCAGTGTGGAAACATCAGATTAGGTCAGAACGGGAACTTGCTGTCGATTTTGGACTCCGCAAGTTCCACCAGAAAACCCGAAAAACGCTCGACGATTACCTTCATCAATTTCTCACCCTTTTCCGCAGTTGCCGGGTGAGGATTTCCGGAACCCGTGTTTTTGGTCAGCAGATGCCAGTCTCGGGTGATGCTGACCCAGCCGTTGTTGATGGCGTCGAAGCGAGTTGCATTGACTGCTCCGTCGTCTGCAACGATGGAACCGTCTTCGTTTTTCAGAACGAAGTCGTCGAAGTAGGCGAGGCCGAGCGCCGTTTCCATTTCGCCCGCGTGATCGCCCGCTGCTTCGAAAATCTCTTCTTGTGCATCAGCGCTGATGCCGCGAAACCAATCGCAGAGGAAGATCCTGACGGGAGTCTGTCCATTGAGTTCGCGGAGCAGTGGTTTGAATTCGTTGCCACCGTGGCTGTTTAAGATCACGAGTTTATGAATACCGTGTCCGGCCAAAGAATCGACCAGATCGCGTATGACCATTCCCAACGTCGACGGATTGACGTTCATCGACAATCGACACTTTGCCTGATTCGTTTCGGTGCCGTACGGAATCGGCGGCAGCATCACGACCTTCGCTCCGCCGTTCCACGCGGCTTCGCAAACGCGCGAACCGATGGCTTCTGCCTGAAACGTATCGGTCCCATAGGGCAAATGCAGATTGTGGGGTTCAGTGGCCCCCATTGGCAGGACGGCGACTTCGTATTTGCAGTCTTTTACGTGTGAAAAATTGGTTTCGGCGAGAATATACGGACGCATTTGACAGGTATTCTTTCGATTTTCGGTGGAAGTTCTCAAGGAATATCCACATTCATTGCTCGAATGTCCAACTACAAAAGGACTGGGTCTTTTTGTGGTGCATCACCACTGTCGGCTTGATAAGGTTACCTGGCTGTCGCCTCCCACCCGCAAAATGTGTATCTTAATCATTCACCTGTGATTCTGCCTCTGTGGACCCCACCGCGCTACTCTCCTCAAAATGACTCGGATCGTTACCACAACATTGCTCTTGCTCTGCCTGTGCCAGGCAACGGTCTACGGGGAAGTCATTGCCGGAACCCCGATTTTCAATCCTGCCACGGGAAATAACTACTATCTGCTTCGTGGCTTAACATGGCTTGATACAGAAACAGAAGCGCAGTCCCTTGGTGGGAACCTCGTGACGATCAACGATGCGGCAGAGAACCTTTGGCTGGTCAATAAC
>CAYZYB010000914.1:0-2832 GCA_964481505.1 uncultured Planctomycetaceae bacterium
GCGTAGACCATTCTGCCCGATGGGAGATTCTTCAGTTGCTGATCAACTTTCTTCTGCCGTCTTTCCAGTTGTTTGCGGCGAGCCACCCGTTCCGGTGTTCGAATGCCGTCCAGCAACTCCATTCTCTGCTGTTTCGCGACAGCGAGACCCCTTACAGCATCCGCGTCATCAGCTTGTGGCCAGATTCCATCAGTAAGATTCGACTTCCGCCACCGCACTGGCGCTTCGATCGAATCCTTCGCGGAGACAGTCGCACCGGCGGCCTGATTTTTTCCGTTAACGTCGACGGCCTGGAGTTCCGCCAGCGCCAGAATGAAATCGTTCGACCGTTCGGCAAGTTTAGTCGCGGTGACTCTAATGAATCTTGTTGCGTCTGACGCATCCGCAGTAACGGCGACGCTTACCGAACTGAGTCCGGGATTCAAAAAATCGGTATCGGTGTAATCCGCGACAACAACGTAGCTGTCATCGGTATCTTCACGACCAACCGCTACCTTAAAGCGAATCGGAAACCAGCACCGATGCCCGCATAGTCGTCGTGGCAGGGATGCAGCACGATTTGCGATATCGGCACGCTGCGACCCAGATCAACGGTGACCCACTTCACCTGATCCTGCTTGCCAGAAATCTGGCTGTGGTAGCCGAATTCAGGACGTTTCTTTGGCGGCTGGACGGCTGCCTCCAATTGTTTTATCCGGGTTTCCAGTTGAGCCAACCGTTTTCCACCCTGCATTTTTGTTTCGTTATCCATCACTTTTACAGATGCAGCCAGCTCCGATTTCGTTGCTACCAACGCGTGCCGCCTGGCTTCGACTTTCGGATCTGTGTCGTACACTCGGTCAGCTCGATCAACGGCGGCAAACACCGATTGCAAGCTGTAGTAGTGTTCCTGCGTGAACGGATCGAATTTGTGGTTGTGGCAACGAGCACACTGAAGCGTAATGCTGCAAAACGTGTTCAGCGTATGCTGACCATGTCGTCACGGTCAAGATTTCGAGCGACCTTGCCGTCCAGCTTTGCTTCGGAGACTTCGACGTGACCGATAAAATCCCACGGCCCTGCGGCGATAAAACCAAGGCCCAGAATCCCGTCGGCTTCACCAGGAAACAGCACGTCCCCGGCAATCTGTTCCTGCACAAACCGCGAGTAAGGTTTATCATCGTTGAACGACTGAATCACGTAATTTCGATAAGGCCAGGCGTTGAGCCGTAACTTGTCTTTGTCGTAGCCGCACGTATCGGCATACTTGACGACATCAAGCCAGTGTCGCCCCCAGCGTTCGCCATAGTGAGGCGAAGCCAGCAGACGTTCCACTAAACGTTCCCACGCATCGTCACGATCTTCGGCCAGAAACTCGTTCAATTCCTCAGGTGTCGGCGGCAGCCCGGTGAGGTCATAGGTCACTCGGCGAATCAAAGCCAGCCGATCCGCTTCTCGCGCGACGGTGAGCCCGCGTGCGAGCTGCTGTCGACGAACAAATGCGTCGACGGGTGAACGTATCCGCGCACCGCGCGAGTGTCCTGCAGGCAACTCAGGAACAGCAGGCCTGCCGATGGGTTGAAGTGACCACCAGTCGAAGTCATCCACCACGGGGTCCTGCAACGTCACAGCCTGCGGCCAGGCGGCTCCCGACGCAATCCATTCTTCCAGCACTCGCACCTGGTCGAATGAGAGTGGTTCGCCGTCCTTCGGCATCGCAGCGGGACCATCAGTCGTTGGCTTGATAACTCTCAACAGATGGCTGTCCTGCGGTCGATGCGGGACCAGGTATCCATCGCGAAATGCAGCCGTTCGCGACTGCAGAGAGAATTCCCCTTCTCGATCAACGTCGTTGTGACACGACAGGCAGCGAGTTTCCAGCAGAATTTTTACGGCAGTCGGAATCGGCTGTGAAACGTCCGTCGCTATCACCACGCCCGTCATCCAAAAGACAACCGCCGCAAGCGTAGGCCCGATGGAAATTCGAATCCGAACAATCATGTTCGCCCTTGTGGATCAGCAACGCTTGCCTGCGTAGCGTCAGTAGTTACGGCAGTCTTGGGTAAGTGGGAACTAATTCGGCGCGTCCAGCCGTAGGCGAGCAGCATACCGATCGTCCACATGAAACTGCAACGTTCTGCAAGGTAATTGCACCTTGCAGCACTTTCGATTCGAAATTTACATTCCAGAATCACTAATCACGGTCCAGATCAGGTGCGTCCACCCCGTACATCGTCGAATTGACGCTCCATAGTTGCGTCAATATGCTGATGCTGAATACCCGTTTCACATTGCGTGGGCCGCGTCAGAAGTTTTGGATGTCGACGAATGAATGAAGATTGGTAGCACGTTGTTTCGGAGGCTGTTGATATCGCTGACCGCACTGCGGACATGTAATTTGGACGAGGTAGAGCATTGAAGAAAAGAACAACGAATAAGGACGTAAAGAAAAAGTCACTGGGAATTTACTTCCTGGAGGAAGATATAAGGCGGCTGAAACACGTGGCGCGGATGCAGGCTGGTGACGGAGTGAGTCACCAGAAGTTTGTCGAGATGATCGTGTTAAAGCATCTTCATGAGTTTGAGGACGCAGAGCAGAATGACCGACTCAACGAGGATGGATTCGGTCGGAAGGTAATTAGGCTCTGTCCCAAAAACTCATACAACGGTAATTCTCATTAATCTCTGTATGAATGCGAGGGTAGTGAATCCGTTGTAGTTGAGTGCCGTTTTTTCATAGCGCGTCAGGACTCTACGGTATTCTTTCAGCCGGCCAATCAAACGCTCGACGATGTTTCGCTGACGGTAAGCCTCTTTGTCGAATTCCACGATGCGATCACCGCGTTCCTGATT
>CAYZYB010000915.1:0-2832 GCA_964481505.1 uncultured Planctomycetaceae bacterium
GGCACAAAGCGTGTTGGCAGGGCGATGTAGATATGCGGAGCTCGAAAATACGGATGTGTCTGGCTTGTGTAAAGATGTTCGCCAAGCAGGTTGGGATTCATAGCGACCGGTTTTGACCAGACGCGAAAATCCTTCGACGTTGTCCGACTGATGCTCCGCAGCCGTTCGGGGTCCGTCCATGTTCGGAAGTAGCACACGTACTGCTGTTCTGCTTCTGACCAAAACGAAACATTTTGAGAATCGAACGCGTGCCGCCATTCGTCGCGGTACGGAATCACTTCGCTCTGTTTTTTCCAGCGGATGCCGTCTGCCGAGTAAAACGCAAACAGGCCGATTCCGGGTTTTGCCTTGCCACGTTTATCACCCGGTCCCGGATGCCCGGCCAATGCCTTGTAGCGTTTGTTGGCAGGAACGTGTGGCCGCGTATCCAGAAACGGGGAGAAGTTGTGCAACAGCGACGGCATCTTTGCCAGGATCACGTTGTTGTCTGTGGTGCCTCCGACATCGTGCAGGCCGAGCTTCGGAAAGACCCAATCGTGACCATCTCGACTTTCTCCGTACCGAACAATTTCTCCGCCGTCGCCGGATTCCCGTTGTTGTTTGAATGCCGGATCGTGACCGCGGAAGTAGGCTCGAAACAGCGTTCCGTCTTCATCCCTGTCCTTGATGATGGTCGTGTAAGCGACTTTCGGAATCGGCGATTTTGGTCGAGGTGCCTTGATCGGGTGATGCAGCCGAAGTTCGACTCCATCCATCTTTTCAATCAGCAGACGATCAACAAACAGTTCGCGACGCGATCCGATGTCGATCGGTTCGTCTGCAACGGCGGCAACACTAATCAATGCTACCACCAGCAACACGACAACTCGACGTGCGTAGCTACTGACTGAAACGCAGTTGGAGCGGGTGGCCGGGGTTGGACTGAACGAAGCAAGGGGCCCCCCGGGGTTTCGCTCGTACCTCGCTTCAAACCCGGCCACCCGCATCAAGCTAACTATCATCGATGAATGCACCTCGGTCACGCAAAGATCTCCCGGATCGCTCGGCCGTTCGCAATCGGCAGCGGACGGTTCAGGTTGTCGTGAATTTCTGTCGACGGATCGACACCCAATAGTTCGTACATCGTTGCCGCGAGATCTCCCAATGTTACCGGATCGCGGTCGGGAACGGTGCCTGTCTTGTCGGAGGCTCCATAGACAGCGCCGCCCTGCACGCCGCCGCCCGCCATCAGCGCGGTGTAACATTTCGGCCAGTGGTCGCGGCTGATGTTCTTGTTGATCTTCGGAGTCCGACCAAATTCGCCCATCCACAGCACCAGCGTGTCTTCCAGCAGGCCGCGGGTTTCGAGATCGGTGATCAGCGTGGGCAGCGAACGATCGGTCACTGGAAAATGCCATTCCGGAAGGATTTCGTACATCCGCGTGTCGTCGAAGCCGTGAGTGTCCCAGCCGCCGGAATCCTTTTTTCGGCCGCCGATGCTGCGATCAAAGTAGACCGTCACAAACTTCACGCCCCGTTCGACCAGCCGCCGCGCCAGCAAACAACCCTGGCCGTACGTTGTGCGCCCGTAGGCATCTCGCAGTGTGTCGGGTTCTTTTGAAAGATCAAACGCATTGCGAACGTCCGGCGAATTCAACATTCCCAGCACGCGTTCGTAATACGCCCGCAACCCATGCGCTGCTGCCGTCTGATCGAGTGACCGGGCCTGGCTGTTGATCAGCTTTTGCAGTTCGCGGCGACTCTCCAGTCGATCCATCGTGATTCCCGACGGAAGACTCAACTGCGGCAATCGAAAGTCAGGGGCGTTCGGATCGTTAGGAATGAACAACGGGTCGTGGTTTCGGCCCAGAAAACTGGCTCCCTGGCCGGGGGTGATCGAGCCATCCGAAATCCGGTGTGGATAGGACACGAATGTCGGCATGTTGTTGGTATTGGGAGCCACCTTATCAACGATCGAACCGTAGGACGGGAACAGATCCAGCGATTCGCGCAGTCGCTGATCGTCCGTCGGTGGTTCGACGCCGGTCAACGCGGTGTAGCCTGCTGAGTTATGATTGTTCATCGTGTGATGCAGCGTTCGGATCTGAGCGAAGTGATGCATCACTTTAGCGGTCTCCGGCAAATGCTCGCACACGTGCATTCCAGGAACCGACGTCGAAATCAATCCGTACTTCGAACGATAGTCGGAGTTCGATTCCGGCTTCATGTCGAACATATCAACGTGACTGGGGCCGCCCCATTGAAACAGAAAGATTACCGACTTCGCTTTCGCAATCCGCTCTTCGTTGATCTGAGCTTCCTGTGCCTTCAACAGCTTTGGCATTGTCAGCCCCAACATCCCGGCTCCGCCAACGCGAACAGCATCGCGACGATTAATGGCAGCTGCTTGTTGAATACTGTTCATAGTGATGTCTCGCCGTTCCTGAACTGTTGCCGATTAGCTATCTCCGCAGTAAGAATTCGTTGGAATTCAATAGCGCCCAGGCAATGTCCTGCCAGCCTTCCAGCGGTTGTTCCTGAGCCTCAATGTGTTTCAATGCGACCGCTCGCTCTTCTGCGGTCGGTGGTCGACTGAGTGCGGACCAGTACATTTCGTTGAGGATTCGGTCGGCCGTAAATCCGCCTGCCCGCAGCTGTGCGAATCGTGTTGATTTTCGTCCGATGAGTTCGTTGATCAGTTCTCCACTTACCATTTCGAAAGTCTGAGCTAACGTCGCCGCGTTACTGCGTTCGCATTCGCAGGTCTGAAGGCGTCCCGGCTTTCCAAACAGCGACATGAACCGATCGCCGATTTCTGATTTCGCATATCGAAATCCGCCACGGACGCCTTTC
>CAYZYB010000916.1:0-2827 GCA_964481505.1 uncultured Planctomycetaceae bacterium
CTTTGAATCGCGAAAACTCGAACCGCTGCATTTCACCGGACCACGGGAAGACAACGGACTGGATCTTCCGCAGTGATGTATTGAATGTGTCCCACGTTAAAGACGCGTTACGAATCGAATCCCCTTTCGGGCGATAGGTCATGATGATGCCGACGCGGCCATTGGCGAGACTCACGCGGCGTTCTTCCGCCTGTCTCGCAAAGTCCTTCAGGTCCAGGCCGTAGAAATCGATCCGCGTGAACTCCGGCTTAGCTTGTTTGCCATTGACCATCGTTGGATTCTCGTCGGCCAGCCAGTCGCGGATTAAATCACGCACTCCGTCCTGCTCTTCGATGCTGACGAACGCAGGGGCCTTGTGAACTAACGGAAGAACCTTCTTGAGATTCGCCAGCGGGATCAGAACCTCGTGCCGAATTTCCGCTGGCTCCAGATAGATGAACGAATACACGCTGCTGTAGCTGGTGATTCCCAGCGTGGCTTCTCGCTGCTTCTCGAACCACGCTTTCCAGTCTTCTTCTGTTGCTTCGTCTGATAGCGCTTTCTCGTTCCATTCGAATCGCAGAGTTTGAGCGGCGCCGGGCTTTAGCGAATCGGTGAACGTCAGGTCCGTGCCTGCCTGGTGGAGAGTCAGCTTCATTTCAGATGGGAAGATGAAGTTCTCGTCGCTGATGTCCTGTTGCAGAGTGAGAAATTCGGGCGGGTCTTTGAAGGGAAATTCAAGTTCATAGGTTGCGGTATGCAGCATCAGATCGTCGACCGGAATTCCGCCGTCCGGGATTTCGAACGCCTGCAGATCTGTGACCTGGCCGGAAAACGGTTCTCCCGCAGCATCTCGCAGCACCACTTTGTCCAGCAGGAATTGGCGATGCTGCTTGAGCCCTCGCCGGAGCTCTTTGGGCGATAGGACGTCCTGATTGTTCGGTTCCAGCCCCTGAAACAGGTACAGATCTTCCGCGAACAGCTTGATACGAATGCGGGCGTTTGTTCGCCCAACGAAGACTTGCGCTTCCGTTACTGAGATGGGATGTGCCGCAACGCAGGTGCTGCATTGCAACAGAACTGCGGTCAAAGCGACTGCGGAAATGGCTTCAATAAGACGGGACATAAATGGCTGGCAGAACCTGGGCGTGCCGGATCAACGTAAGGTGGCGGTTCGAGAGTTCTTCACTATGACGCTTTCTGAGTGTAAGGCAAAGTAGGCGTGCAATTTCTGCTGCGTTTCGCAGTTTTTGCTGAGTATCCTGCCAATCGCGGTCGAACCGCCGTACCATGCGGCGTGTCGGACTTTCATTCGGGAGGGTCCGCCGCATTCGGGCTCTTCGAAAACGTTCGTTCCATCAGGTTTAAGTCATGTCATCCGACGAATTCATCTCTGTCCCGCCGTCGCAATCACCCGCAGATCCAACTGCTGGAGACAAGGCAACGACTGACGCCGCTGTTTCTGAGGTGACTCCGGAAACCGCGGCGAAGGCCGAGAAAGCCGCCGCGACAGAGGAAATGGAAGCGGAGATCGACACAAGTTTTGATACAGAAAGCGTGACCGCCGAACGCGACGCGGATCTGTACAGCCGGAGCCTCAGCAATGCCGTCGTTGCCGCCCAGGTTTGTGACGAAATGCGAGCTCGTGATGTTGTGGTGCTGGATCTGACGAAGATCGCTTCGATCGTCGACTTTTTCGTGATCGCTACCGGAACCAGCCGCCGGCAGATGCACGCTATTGCGGACGAAGTGAATCGTAAGCTGAAGTGGGAACGTGAAAACAATAGACTTGGCATCGAAGGTTATCGTACTGAAGCCAATTGGGTGTTGATGGACTTCGGCGATGTCGTGTTGCACGTCTTCACAGAAGAAGGTCGCAATCTCTACGATCTGGAGAACCTCAAAGCAGACGCGGAACGCATCGACTGGCAGAGCCTTGTTCCGAAGCAAGAAACCGAAGGCGACAAACAGTAGCGTCAGTCTCCATTCGCTTCAGTCAAAACGACGTTCCACCGCAGTATGAACGAATCACTTCCTGAACTCACCGACGCCGAACGTGCTCGCTACGAATGGCAAATGTGGACTCCGGACGTCGGAGAATCCGGACAGCGAAAGCTCAAGAACGCCAGCGTTCTGGTTTCACGTTCTGGCGGAGTTGGTGGGACGGTGGCCTATTATCTGGCGGCAGCGGGAATTGGAAAGCTCGTTATTGCTCACGCAGGCAACGTCAAGCCCAGCGACCTGAATCGCCAGTTGCTAATGACAACCGATTGGCTCGGAAAACCCCGCTCCGATTCGGCTCCGATTCGACTTAACGAGTTAAACCCAAACGTTGAAGTTGTCGGCGTCCCGGAGAACATCAATTCCGACAACGTTGACGCACTGGTGCAAGAGGTCGATATTGTCGTTGACGCAGCGCCCCTGTTTCCGGAACGCTTCGCCATGAATAGCGCGGTGGTGAAGCAGCGGAAGCCGCTCGTCGAATGTGCGATGTACGATCTCGACGCTCAGCTGACGACCATTATCCCCGGCCAGACGCCGTGCCTGAGCTGTCTCTATCCGGAAGACCCGCCGCAATGGAAACGTGAGTTTCCTGTCTTTGGAGCGGTATCGGGAATGATCGCTTCGATGGCTGCCGTGGAAGTGATCAAAATGGTTACCGGTATTGGTGAACCACTGACAAACCGCATGTTGTGGGCCAACCTGCGAACCGTCGATTTTCGCACCCTGCCGATCGCTCGCCGCACGGACTGCGAAATTTGCGGCAGTCTGTAGTGGTTTCGGTCGCAAGCGAACGCAGTGC
The DNA here is from genome assembly GCA_964481505.1 of uncultured Planctomycetaceae bacterium. GTDB lineage: Bacteria > Planctomycetota > Planctomycetia > Planctomycetales > Planctomycetaceae > Fuerstiella. The sequence goes on from CAYZYB010000916.1 coordinate 2,783, forward strand.
TGAGTAGCAGTGACGGAACAACTTCCGTTGATTGGCGAGCGATAC
>CAYZYB010000917.1:0-1223 GCA_964481505.1 uncultured Planctomycetaceae bacterium
ACTGGTGGGTTCGTCCAGTAAGACCAGGTCGGGGTTATTGATCAGAGCCTGAGCCAACCCGATACGTCGCGTCATCCCTTTGGAATACTCTTTCAGCTGGCGCCGTCGAGCGTGTTCCAACCCAACCATCTTGATTAATTCGTCCGCACGCTGATTTCGTTCTGCGGCCGTAATGTTGAACAGGCGACCATAGAAGTCGAGTGTTTCGTCGGCGTTCAGAAAACGATATAGGTACGATTCTTCCGGCAGGTAGCCGATACGTTCGTTTTTCGCGACGTCGGACGCCTTTTTGCCGAGAATTGAGATTTCGCCGGATGTTGGGAACAGCAACCCCAACAGCATTTTGATCGTGGTCGTTTTGCCGGAACCATTTGGTCCAAGAAGGCCGAATACTTCGCCCTTCTTGACATCGAGGCTCAGGCTCTTAACCGCCTGGACTTTCTTTCGGCCCCAGAAATCGCGGTAAACCTTGGACAGGTTTCTGATTTCGATGACGTTTTCCTGAGTCTGCATTGCGTTTGATCTTCGACAATAGAGTGCTGAAACCGAGGCAGTCGGGTGATTTCACTTGGTTTTCCTGTGCGAACCTGAGTCGGAACCCATGCCCATACCTCGGTTACGCCCTGATCCGTCAGATTGTTTGTGGAAATCGCAGAATTCTGTCTGCTTCCGGTCTACTTCGCCAGGAAAACCACTACCCGAATCCACCTGACGGCGATGTCTCCCGTTTCGCCCGAGCTCAGGATGCGGTACCATGAACCCAGCACAATCGATCCCGATCTCCGCGTGGTGTTGAGAATCTGCACTTCCAGGTTTTCGCTCAACAATTGTGTTCAATCGCCAGGATTCCAACAGGCCCCTGTTTTCAAACAGCCGCAATGACCAACGACAATTCCAACTTCACATCTGACCAAGCTGCAGCGACGAAGCGAAGTAAGTTCATTCGCCAGGCGATTGTGCTGGGGCTGATCCTCGCTTTTGCCCTGCTGCGCCCCAAAGTCGAAGCGTGGCTTGATGGACGCAACAAGGCGCCAGACGTTGCCATGAATCAGCAGGGCGACCGCGAGCCTTCGAGTAACGATGCTCTCCTGGACGGGATCCTGGAAACGAAAGATCCAGCAGCGAATTCCAACGGCTCTTCTGACGGACAGAAGGGCATCGACACCAGTTTTCTGGACGCATTGGAACCAGGTCGGAATTCTTCACAGTCGGCAGCGACGGCG
>CAYZYB010000917.1:1323-2824 GCA_964481505.1 uncultured Planctomycetaceae bacterium
CAAACGACGGCGCAAACGACGGCGCAAACGACGGCGCAAACGACGGCGCAAACGACGGCGCAAACGAATTCGAAGACGAGTTCCAAAAAGCCGCTACCAAAGCTCGCTGCTCCCGCTCCGCTTCCGAATAAATCGAAGCCAACGGCAACTTCGAAGAGTACACAAAGTACAAAGGGTGCGCCATCGAATTCTGCGATCGCCGACGGTCGTTCGAATCCGTCACGGCAGCCCGACAGAAAAAGCTCAACACCTGCAAAGGCCGAAACCAGACTTGGAACACTCACACTCGTCAGCAGGAACCGTGAGATTTTCAAATCTGCCGCCGGACTCATCTACGGCCGTGGCAGTGTGGACCGTCATCGAGTAAAGCATGTTATGAAGCACGCTGAGGATAATCTCAGCAAACCGGTGCATGGCGTCTTTTCCGGCGATCGTGATCAGATCTTCGAATGGATCGACATGGCGTATATCAAGGCCCAAAAAGGTGGAAAGGGCGTGAAGGCGGATGGGGACGGAGACCGCATCGCTTACACGGTCGACATGGGCAAAAAGATCGGATACGTCGGTGGTCAGGTTGGTAAACGAAAAGGCAAGCCTGCCTGCAGATACCTGAAACTCGTCGTGGAAGACGGAAACGAAGTGGTGACGGCATATCCGTCACAGTATCTGTAGCTTTCCTACATTGCCTCTTTGCATTCTGATCGCCGCAGTGAAACCTGCTTTTCATCGTCCGGTGTGTCAGGTGTATTGCCTGAGTTTCTTTGGGGATCTCGCACTTCCAGGTCCGACCAGGCAAAACGTGCCGGTTGTCGATAGGCAGTTGCCGCATATGCAGGGCCGTGGTTGGAAAATCATGCAAAGCTGCCTGGGCTATTAATCCGATAACTTAGCCGGGTGAGATTCCTGGTGACCTCGCTCCCATCTTTATCGAAGATGTGCGTTGCCTGAGTGCATTCCTTCACGACGCTTGAATGCACTCAACTCACGGCAACAAAACCAGGGCGATTCAGTTTGATTGATGCAGGCGGTGTGCAGTTGCCACAAGCCCAAGCCCCCAAAACACTCTGTACACAAAGGAGACGACTATGTCCGACATAAACGAAGAACAGGATTTCGAAGAAATCTGCAGCGACGAAGTGGATCGTGTTGTCGAAACTCTCGACGGCCTGATCGAGAACACTCAGAGCGAAAACATCAAACATCTACTGGAAGAAGCTTCCAGTGCCATCTATTACCTGGTCTACGAAGACGAGGAAGAAGAAGTTGGCCTCGAACAGGCGGCATAGCGTCTGAATCACAACCAAAACGTTACAAAGCCCGACGTGGAAACACGCCGGGCTTTTTTGATGCGCCACGATGACTGAACCACAGATTTCAGACTCTTCAGATTTCAGATTTCAGATGTCAAATGCATCGTTACCAAACTGAATTAAATCAGCTCGGCAACGGTCCCCGTACTGTCAGCAAAACTCTCGACGCCCATTCCCAATTGCTGAAGCAT
>CAYZYB010000918.1:0-2822 GCA_964481505.1 uncultured Planctomycetaceae bacterium
GATCCAGAAACTGGTGTAGTGAATAATCGCCAGGCACAGCCTGACCTACTACTTCGACTCCGATTACTGGGTGGCTGTTTGGGTTTTGGTTGCGGGATCTGTGACCGCCCAGCAGCTGACCTGTTGAGTCTCTCCGAGCTGGACCAGCGAGGGTGGTTCTGTTTTGCATCGTTCTTCCGCGACTTCACAGCGCGTTACGAAAGAACATCCGGGAGGAGGATTCCGTGGGCTTGGGACTTCGCCTTCCAGAATGTATAGGTCGCCGCGTTCATCGGGGTCGTTAATGGGATTCGATTTCAGCAGTGCTTTTGTGTACGGGTGTTTGGCGTCGCGATAGATGTCTTCACAGGACACCTGTTCCACGATCTTGCCAAGATACATCACCAGCATGCGATCGCAGAAGTGTTCGATCACCTTGAGGTCGTGGCTGATGAACAGAATGGTGAGCCCCAGCCGTTCCCGCAGATCCATGAGCAGGTTCAAAATCTGAGCCTGTACAGAAACGTCCAGCGCGGAAACCGGTTCGTCTGCGATCAGAAGCCGTGGTTTCACTGCTAACGCGCGAGCGATGTTCAGTCGCTGACGCTGCCCTCCGCTGAATTCGTGTGGGTAGCGATACTGTGCGTCGGTACTGAGCTGCACCGTGCCCAGTAGTTCTTCGACGTAAGCTTTTGTTTGCTGCTTCGGCACAACTTTATGAAAGCGGACGACCTCCGAAAGCATCTGCCCTGCCGTCATGCGTGGGTTCAACGACGAATATGGATCCTGAAAAATGAATTGCATTTCAGTGTGAAGGTCCTGCGATGCTGCTGACGCTCCTTCAAACTGAACGCTGCCCGAGGTGGCCGAATGCAGGCCGACAATTGTCTTGCCGAGAGTCGATTTTCCGCAGCCGCTTTCTCCAATAATCCCAACCGTTTCGCCACTGTTGACTTCAAACGAAACATCTCGAACCGCCTGCACCGAAGCAACCGTGCGGTTGAGTAGTCCACCCTTGATCGGGAAGAACTTGTCGAGGTTTGAAACTTCCAGGATAGGCATACTATTGGTTCAGTGGTAGGTGGCAGCGAAAGTTTCTTCCCGATGTCGCTTCTGTGACATCAGGTTGTTCGTCACGACATTTCTGTTCGCAGAGTTCACAACGATCCGCGAAACGACAGCCGCTGGGCATTTCGAACAGTCCCGGGACAAGGCCTTCGATTGTGGGCAGCCGTTCGCCCTTCTTTGTGCGAGTTCCCGACTGTGGAATCGACTTCAGCAGTGCGTTGGTGTAGGGATGAGCGGGACGGTGGAACAAATCGGAGACGCCCGCCGTTTCCACAACCTGCCCGGCGTACATTACGACGACGCGATCGCAGGTTTGAGCGACTACGCCGAGGTCATGTGTAATCAACAGCACGGCGGTGCCCGTTCTGGCTCGCAGTTGATTCATCAGCTTCAGAATCTGTGCCTGGATGGTGACGTCGAGGGCTGTGGTTGGTTCGTCTGCGATCAGGATCTCCGGTTCGCAGCATAAAGCGATGGCAATCAGCACACGTTGCCTCATGCCACCGGACAGTTGATGCGGGTACTCATCGTAGCGGCGTTCGGCACTGGGCATTTCCACCATTTTTAGCATTTCGATGCCCTTTTGGCGTCGCTGCTGACGGTCTAAGCTGGTGTGCAGTTTTAAGGCTTCGTCGATCTGCCACCCGATGGTGAAGACCGGGTTCAGCGCGGTCATCGGTTCCTGAAAGATCATGCCGATGCGATTTCCACGAACGTCCTGCATCTGGCTGCGGCCGAATTTCAGCACGTTGTCTTTTCCCAGCAGGACCTCGCTGCGATCGCCGTAAGTCGTAATGTGTTCCGGCAGCAGCCTCATGATAGACTTGCTGGTCACCGACTTACCGCAACCGCTTTCTCCCACGATCCCGAGTGCTTCGCCGGCATGCAGATCAAAGCTGACATCACTGACCGCCTTCGCGGGGCCGCGATCCGTTCGGAATGTGGTCGACAGATTCCGAACGCTCAGCACGACGTTTCCCGAAGATGTCGCAGAGGAGGCAGGTTTTGTGGTGGTGGCTGATTCAGTCATGCATTGGGTGGTAATTGGAACGCGTATTTGAAATCTGAAATCTGAAATGTTTTGCGAATGGCCTCTACACGTGTTTCGGGTCAAGAATATCCTGCATCGCATCGGACAGTACATTGAACGCTAAAACAAGAACGAACATGAACGCCGTAGCGACGCCGATTTGCCAGAAGTTTCCGTTCACCACTTCATCCTTGGCAAAGCTGATCATCACCCCCCAACTGGCGCCTTCGTTGACGCCGAGGCCGAGGAAGCTGAGGATCACTTCAGATTTGATCGCTCCGATGAACAACAGTGAAAAGTTGATGAGCATTAAGTGCGAAACATTCGGCAACAAATGTCGAAATAGAATTCGGAGATTTCCAAACCCCATCACCTGAGCGGCCTGAACGTATTCCTGCTCCCGCAGTTTCATGGTTTCCCCACGAATCACTCGGCAAGGCCCAATCCAGAATGTTGCACAAAACGCAACGTAAACCGGGATTAACGTCGAATCCAGACGTGATCCGCCCAGCAGTTTCTCCAGCAGGCCGCCAGTGGCCGTGTTGACCATCTCGTCGATCGTGCCTTCGCGGAAAACGTACACCAGAAGAATCAGCAGCACGATATTGGGAATGGAAGCGAACGTCGAATACAGCCAGGTAATGAACACATCCACCCAGCCACCGAAATAGCCAGCCGCCAATCCCATTACCGCACCAATGAGGACAGAAATCAGTCCGGTCACAAGCCCCACCAGGATCGCCAC
>CAYZYB010000919.1:0-2817 GCA_964481505.1 uncultured Planctomycetaceae bacterium
ACTCTGAGTCAATCCAAAGTGTGTATTCATCCTCGCGCAATCTGGCTTTCGCAGGGTTGTCGCTGATGTACTTTCTCAGATACTCGAACTGTACCTCACTTCGCACGACGTGATCGAACGGTTCGCCTTGCCAGAGTCGGCCCTTGCGATTGAGATGCTTGTTAATCTCCCGGGCCGAGTATCTTTGGATCTCGCGAAACTGTTTTCGCAATTCATGCCCCGTCCGCATCTGAATCATCACATGGACGTGGTTCGGCATGACGACAAAACGTTCGACGTCGTAGCGGTCGCCGGTGAAGTGCAACAGGCTGGAAGCGACATGTTTGCGGACCTCCGGCGCACGCAACAAGCACGCCCCGTGACAATCGTCGAGATGACCATGCCATGCTCGATTTTTGAAACGGCGAAGTTCAGCCTTCAGTTTGTTCTCTACAGTTGTTGATTCAAGAATCTGTTCAACAGTTTGGCCAGTGAGCTCGTTTCGTTTGAGCCATTCTTCGATCTCGTTGTGCCACTTTTCGACGACACTGTGCGGCATCGAGTCCGCCAGGCGGAAAGTGACGAACGTCAGGGCACCGGTCATATCGATGTGAGGAAGATTTCGACGAGACACCAGCGATGGGGCGTCAGGGTCGAAGATGTTCCATTCGATAGTCATGGTCACCCATTGTAGCGATGCATTTAATAAGTAGCTCGGCGGTCTCCGCCGAGAAGCCCCTGTCTGAGGACGTTCTCTCAGAATTCACACTCTCTCTGGATGTTCTCGATGGAGGACCATCGAGCCACTCGCTCTGGCCGGGCGTTTTGTTGCAGCACCTGGGCGTTCGGTGCGGAGGTCGTGAAATCCCAGCACAAAATTCGCGAACGGTGGCTACCATAAACACAAGACCGTCGGCTTCCTGACGGAATGTTTCACATCCCTGCGAAGATCAGGCCGCATGCAAAACACTCCTCAACTCTTCGCCAGCCCGCAGCGTGCCGATGAATCCATCCGCGTCATTACGATCGACGAAACGTACTCGGGGTGCTCATGGCATTTTCATCCTGAGCTACAACTCTGCCACGTCGCGCACGGCAGCGGACAACGTCTGATCGGCGACCGGCTGTGTGCTATTGAAGCCGACGAAGTCATTCTACTCGGTTCCAATCTACCGCACGTCTGGCGATACGACGAATGCAGCAGCAAGATTGCGGCAACGGTCGTTCACTTCGACGCGTCTGTTCTGGGAAGCGAATGGCTGGACCGGCCGGAACTCCGCGACGTTCGCTTGCTGCTTTCGCGAGCGTCTCAGGGCTTGCAGGCGAAGGGCGAACTGCAAACGCAGCTTGTGCAGAAAATTGGGAAGCTTGCCGAATCAAGTGGCCTGTCGCGAATCATTGGGTTGCTGGAACTACTGCAGGTCATGTCCGAATCGCGCGAGTTGGAATCCATTTGCAGCACGGGCTACCAGCCTGTCGCGGCTCAGTTGGACGTCGAACGTCTTCGCCGAGCGTGCGACTACATCACAGAACACGCTCACAGGAATATCAGCCGAGACACCGTGGCGGACATTGTGCACATGAGCGGAAGTGGTTTCAGTCGGTTCTTCAAGTCGCACACGGGAATGACGTTTCAGGAGTTCGTCGCCGACGTTCGAATCAGCCGCGCGTGCGAGTTGCTCGGTAGTACAAGCTCGTCGATTACTGAGATCGCGTTGGAATGCGGCTTCAGCGAGATGACAACATTCAACCGCACGTTCAAGAAGTACCGAGACACAACGCCATCAAAATACCGAGCCATCGTCGCCCGGCTATCAACAGACTAGCCATCGTAGCCACAGTAGCTCGGCGGTCCCCCGCCGAGAGATCTGCCACAACGTCTGCCAACAACGTCCGCAAGTGGCAGTTCAACCGCATTCTCGGCGGAGACCGCCGAGCTACCATTAACAGACTGACTTAAAAGCATGATCAGATATTTCGCAGCATTTATTCTCCTTGCGTACAGCAGTGTCGCACTCGCTGAACGACCGAATGTCATCGTTGTCATGACCGACGACCAGGGCTACGGCGATTTCGCGTGTCATGGTAACCCGATCGTCAAGACTCCGAATATTGATCGCTTCGCGTCCCAAAGCATTCGGATGACAGACTTCCATGCCGCGCCGATGTGTACGCCTACGCGAGCTCAGTTGATGACGGGCCTGGATGCCTTCCGCACGGGAGCCATCAACGTCAGCAGCGGCCGAACGCTGTTAAAACCGTCGCTCAAGACGATGGCGAATGTGTTTGCCGACGCCGGTTATCGCACCGGGATTTTTGGCAAATGGCACCTGGGCGACAACTATCCCTTTCGGCCGCAAGACCGTGGGTTCGGAGAAACGTTGTGGTTTCCATCATCGCATATCAACAGCGTCCCGGACTTTTGGGACAACGACTATTTCGATGATGTCTACATTCACAATGGCGTTCGCAAAAAATACTCGGGCTACTGCACCGACGTTTTCTTTTCGGAAGCGATGCAGTGGATCGAACAGGAATCTGACCAGCCGTTCTTCGTTTACCTGCCATTGAACGCGGCCCACTACCCGTGGTTCGTCCCAAAAAAATATCGTGAACCGATACGGCAGGCGATCAAAGAAAACCCTGATGTTGTGAAGGCCGTCAGTGGTCGCGAACGCAACCTCGAAAACCTGATTAGCTTTCTCGCGATGGGCGCGAACATTGATGAAAACGTAGGACGGCTGGACGCATTCCTCGCAACCAAAAAACTCATGCAGAACACAGTCGTCGTTTTTCTGACCGACAACGGCAGCGACTTTGGCGATCAGTATTACAACG
>CAYZYB010000920.1:0-2813 GCA_964481505.1 uncultured Planctomycetaceae bacterium
GACCGTGACTTCGCTGATTGTCAGGCGAAACTCTGTCCCCGAGTTATCAGAGCGAACCAGGTCAATCGAACCGCCCAGTTCCTGTTGCGCAAGCTGTCGGCAAACAAACAGTCCCAGTCCGGTGCCGGTCGCTTTGGTCGTGAAGTACGGTTCGAAGATCTGTTTTTGGGATTCCTCTGAGATTCCATGGCCTTCATCAGCGATATGAATTGCGATCCGTCGGGTGCCGTCGTCGGAGGTTTCGTTTTTCGTGGTGACCGTAATGGAAGCGCCTTCTTCCGTGGCATCCAGTGCATTGAGAACCAGATTCAACACGACCTGCACCAACTGATCGTAGATCGTCCTGATTGCACTCATGTCCTCTTCGAAATTGGTGTGCACAGTCTTGCCCTTCCATCGTTTGTAGTATTTCGCGATGTTCAGAGCGTTGTTGATCGCGGCGTGTACGTCCACAAGCTTTGCCTGCTGACTTGCTGGACGACTAAACCCCACCAACTCCTGCAACGTCCGCTGAATACGAGTCAGCTGGCCATCGACCATTCCCAATCGTTCTTTGGTGTATTCGTCGACATCGCGTCGTTTCAGAAGTTGCACGATGGAGCTAATCGACGCCAGGGGGTTGCCAACTTCATGAGCGATCCCGGCGGCCAGCAATCCGAAAGCGGCCTGCTTTTCCTGTTGCACGAGCAACGCCTGAGATTCCTGCAGGTCCTGAGTTCGTTCTTTGATGCGTCGTTCAAGCAGATCCTGGTTCCCCAGGAGTTCGCGGTTCAACACGGCCAGACGCTGTCCAGCAGTCTTTAATAATCCAGTCAGCGCGATGATTGCCCATGCCGCCCAGCCGAGGAAGATGAGCGTCAGGATCATTTGCACTGCATCACTGCTATTCGCCTTCAGTGAGATCAAGCCAAGCACAGCATAGCTTAACGCGTGGAGACCAAACGTGGCGAAGGTTAGAGCAGGTGTATGGCGAATCGCGCATACCAGTAGCGAGAGGAAATAGTAGAACCGAAATGGACTGCTGATCCCTTCGTCGAAATAACACAACACGCCAATAAACAAGGCTTCCATCAGGCTGATGATAATTCGAAATTCCGCCAGCAACACCTGGCCCTTCCAACTGCGATAGGTGTCGATCAAAGCGTAGACCGCACCGAGCGTCAGGATGGCGTTGAGCTCTGTCTTTGATGATCCACGATCAGCGGCATTGATGAGATCACCGAGATTGACCATCAGGTAACCGACCGCAAGTCCGAACCAACGAATTCGGACGGTGATCGATTCGGCCCGCAATTCGTGGACGACGGGTTCATCGATCATGCCCTGATCGGAACTGCCCGCATCGAACATGCGGATCTCGTCGGTGTATCCCCTTTTTGAACTGGACGTTGCCGGGGTGTCGTTCATTTTTCACATTCTTTGTGAGGAGTGGATTTCTGGCGGCAAGAGATCCGTTTTCGACTCAGAGGTCAACTGAGTGGCAGGAAAATCGGCGACGAACGCACTCAAACCCAGAGAATTTGCTGAATTCAGACGGGCGGCCGAGTTTGCGCCCTCAACTTAGCGACAATGGGCGTAGCAACGAGAGGGAGCGGTGCGCCGTAGCGTTTGCGACCGCTTTCAGTTCCTCCAGTCCTAACAACGAGCATTCTGCCCTGTGATTTCCCACGGAACACTATCCGGCCGTCCTGGCATGAAATGGCTATACCTCACGGTGTTGGCCTTTGCTGCCTCGGTGTCTCAGGCAGTTGCCGCTGAATTTGATTCGCTGAAGGTTGGGTTTGATGGCACCGGAAAGATAGCAACCTGGCTGCCCATTGAAGCGGTCGCTTCTGATCTGCCGCAGGGAGCGGACGTGCAGTTGCGAGCTGTCTTTAGCGACCCGCGTGGCGACCGCTGTATTCAGATCGTTGATCATGCCAGTGTCGATTCTGGCGGCAAGGTTTCATTTTCGGGGCTCTTCCGAGTAGGTCGCACGGAAGGTACGGGACAGATTCAGGTAACAGCCGCCGACAGCGAAGAGATCCTGTGTCAGCATTCGATCGTGCATGGAGGAAAAGTTGGCCTTCCAGGTGAAGAAAGCTCTGTACACTCAACGTTAAAACTGCACCGCCTGGGAGTTCCCTTTCTGGCGACGTTTGGTGAGCCGGCGGGCATTGAAGAACTTCTTCGCAATGCAGAAAACTTTCGGGCAGAGACCAGCTTGCTGGAGGGGCTGCAATTTGAGTCACCTGCTGACTTGCCATCCACCTTCAAAGGGTTGCAGGCGATCGACATGATCCTGCTGACCGACGAATTTGAAACGTCTGAAGAACAGGCAAATGCTATTCGTCAATGGGTTCTGCAAGGTGGCAGTCTGTTCGTCAGTTCCGGAAAGACGGTGGCAACGTTTCTTGAATCTGAACTGGGCAAATGGCTGGGCGAAATATTCGAAATTCAGAACGAAGCGATCAATGTCAAAGACCTTTCCGCCATGCAGAGTTTTGTTTCTGGTGCGACGGTCCTCCAAACAAACCGTCAGACGCTGTCGATGGCGGTGCTGAGCAGTCGTCAAAACGTGAGAGATGTTGCCTCACTGGACGGACCGATCGTGGCACGGCAGAGCATCGGTGCGGGCCGAGTACACTTCATCGCTGTTGATCTCAACAAAAAGCCGGTAGCCAGCTGGCCTTCACTTCCCGCTTTTTATGAAGTCTTGTTGCTGGGCGGAAAACTCACACGGCAGACGACGCAGGAGTCACGTTCCACAAGAATTTCCCAGTCCGGCATCTCTGACCTTTCAACACAGATGATGGCATCCGTAGATGCAGTTC
>CAYZYB010000921.1:0-2810 GCA_964481505.1 uncultured Planctomycetaceae bacterium
CGCCAGTACCGCACTTTTAGGTATCGGTGGGTGGCTGGTGATTGACGGCCAACTGACCCTGGGCCAGCTTGTCGCGGCAGAACTCATCGTGACGGTGATCGTCGGCGCGTTTGCGAAACTCGGCAAGCATATGGAGAGCTTTTACGACTTGCTGGCGAGCGTCGACAAACTGGGGGCACTCTTTGACCTGCCTACCGAACGCCACGATGGTATTATGGAAATGGAAACCACCGGCGCGGCACTGCTGCAGATCGATGAAGTTGACCACAAGCGGCAGGCGGACCGCAGTCGTCTGCACAATCCGCTGACGTTCACTGTTCAACGTGGAGACTCGGCGGCGGTTCTGGGAAGCAGTGGAAGTGGAAAAAGCACGTTGCTTGATCTCATCTACGGACTGCGATTTCCAACAGCCGGTCACGTCACCGTCGATGGTTTTGACCCTCAGGACGTTCGTTCCGACGTGTTTCGACGAAATGTCGCCCTTGTTCGGCGAGCAGAAATTTTTCACGGCACGCTCGAAGAAAACATCCATCTTCACCGCGCGAGTGTCACATCTGCAGATGTCCGTCAGGCACTCGAACAGGTTGGACTTTACGGTCAGGTTCTGCGTTTGCCGGATGGATTCGATACTCGCCTGAATGGTAATGGAGCTCCGTTGTCGGGCACTCAGCGAGACCTGTTGTGCCTCGCAAGAGCCATCGCCGGGCAGCCTCGGCTGCTGCTTGTTGACGGGCTCCTGGATTCTCTGTCAGACGACGAACTGGATATCGCGTTAAGCGGACTGCAAGCCGAAAATCGTTCGTGGACGCTGGTCGTCGCCACTGGACGAAAATCGATTGCAGACAGATGTGATCAGGTTATTAAAGTGCGAGCTGTGAAGCAGACGGAGCCCGTTCCTGCGAGTCAGAAGGTGTCACAATGATCTCTCGAACCGACATGATTTCCGCCGCTGAAGATTCCAACGGAAGAATGCTGGGGCCTTCCGCGTACAGCGAATCCCTGTTGCCGTCGCTGCGACTGGCGCGTTCGTCGCGGTACGCTCGCCGAATCGGTAAGCTGCTGCTGGTCCTGTTACTGGTTGGATTTGTACTGGTGGCCATCGCGCCATGGCAACAATCAGTAACCGGCGCTGGAAATGTGACGGCCCTCGACCCGGCCCAAAGACAGCAGACAATCGAAGTCCCGATCAAAGGCCGGATTGTCAGTTGGGGAGATAAAGTCCGCGAGAACGCACACCTGAACAAAGGCGACGTCATCGCAGAAGTTCAGGACGTTGATCCAAACCTGATGCTGAGACTTCAGGATCAGCTAAGGCAATCCGAATCACTGGTGACCGCTTCGAAAGTGCTGCTGGAAGCTAAAATCAGCAGTCGCGAAGCTGCCACGAAAGTCGTGGCATCTCAGGAAGCGTTGCTGCGAACCTATGAATCGGCCAAAGAACAAATTGTCGCCTCCGCCGAAGCCGCCATCGCAGCGGCTAACAACAAAGTCGATGCAGAACAAAGACAGCTGCAGGAAGTTGAGGCCGCTCTGACCCAAATCGAAGCCGACTACAAACGCCAGAAGCAGCTGTTCGACGAAGACATCGTTGCGGAAGTCAAATTCCAGCTGGCACAAAGAAAGTTTCTCGAAGCCCAGGCCAAAGTCGCCAAAGCCAACGCGTATGTGGGTTCGGCGAACAACGAGCTCGAAGTCAAACAACGCGATCGAAATGCCAAAGAGCAAAAATCTCAGGGTGACATCGACAACGCACAGTCCTATCTGGACAAAGCGAAGGGGGATGTCGAAAAAGCAAAGAGCGAAGTCGCGTACGCCGAAGCCGGACTCAGCAAAGCACAAAAAGATCTGTCGGAAATGCAGACCAAGGTGTCGCGTCAGCAAAGCCAGATGATCGTTGCTCCGTTCGACGGTTTTCTGACTTCCATCGCGGCGAATCAGGGTGGCCAAATGGTTAAAGAAGGCGACACGCTGTGCGTGATTGTTCCGGACACCGCAGACCGCGCTGTTCAGGTTTGGCTGGATGGCAACGACGCTCCACTGGTAGAAGTCGGTCGCCATGTTCGACTGCAGTTCGAAGGCTGGCCTGCCGTACAATTCGCCGGATGGCCGTCTGTCGCTGTCGGAACCTTCGGCGGCACGGTGTCGTCGATCGATGCGACGGATAATGGCAAAGGCAAGTTTCGAATCCTGGTCAAGCCGGATGAGACAGTGCATGAATGGCCGGACGAACGGTATCTGCGCCAGGGTGTTCGAGCGAACTCATGGGTCCTGCTCGAACAGGTTCCGCTGTGGTATGAAATCTGGCGAAACATGAACGGCTTCCCGCCAGTCGTTACGCAGGACGATGACGGCAAGGGCAAACCTAAAAAGCCAAAACTGCCAAAGTAGTTCCGACAGGCGTCCACGCGCCACATCAGTTTTCGCGGTGTGCTCTTCCGAAAGGAAGGCTCAACGAATTTTGAGTTTTGGCGCAGGAGGCTGTCTGAGTCCCCCGGATTAACGGAAGTCATCAAGACTTTCGGCTACGTCATCATCGGGGTGACCGAAACTCCTGACGAGATCCGCTGCCGTTCCTGGGCAAACGTCGTTGCTGAGTCCCTTTGCGGCATGAATTGCTGAAGTTTGCGTTGGGATAATCGGAGTCCTTTACCTGATCGAAGCAGGCGTTTCGTGCCGGACGAATCGCACGATCGACGGCACTGGAATGCGGAGATCAGCCTGCTTCCTGACCGATTTAGCCTGACAGGACAGGAGATATTTCGCTGCCAACAGTTCTGCTTCGCTGTGAAATGTTCCTGCATCCAATACTG
>CAYZYB010000922.1:0-2807 GCA_964481505.1 uncultured Planctomycetaceae bacterium
AATATTGCCAGTACACCTCCGGACCAGGCGGCAACGTTGCTGTTCGCGTGGTAAGCGTTTGATAGGCCATCCTCGCTTTGATTTCGTCGGCCAGAATTTCCTGCAGCGTCTCGTTCGTCAATTCTCGACCGTTGTAGCTCAGCCTATTTCGAATATCGACGTAGGCTTCGTCGGTCAACTTATCGGATGTTAGTTTCTTGAGGTAATCCCCAACCATGGCCGGGCTGACGGTGATACCCAGTTCGTCAGCTTCGGCTCGCAACAGTTTGCCGAGCAGAACGTCCTCGTTACCGGGGTGGTTAAAGCCAAATTGTGTGGCGAATCGACCTGTTCCTTCACCGTAAGATGACTCAAACGCCCCAACCACAAACTGATTGGCAACACGGCGACGAATCTGCAGGTCTGTCATGTCGTCCTGAGTGATCACGCCCAAAGACGTGTCCAGCATTCCGTTCCCCTGCACGAATTCCGGCAAAATCAGGCCAAGCAGCGTGCCCAGGACGGCTCCACCAAGCCCCCATTGCAGCCAGCGGCCTTGTCCAATACCTGCGACGGCAAACACGGCGCCACCGATCAGCAGGCCAAACAGCCAGAGATTTCGTCCTGGATCGCTGAACAGGTCCGTCAGCGTGAACAGCAGCATGGAAAGAATGACCATGACGATCATCATTCCGCCGGAGTATTTGCGAAAGAATTTAAACGGTGAAGCCATTGTTATGCTCTTGAAATTGCCAGAATCCGGCTTAGCGAATTTGCCACCCTGGCTTGACAGATGGAGTGAGGAGTCGTATTCCACCCACGAAATCGTTGACTATGGACTGACACAAAACATGCTCCAACGTGTGGACGGAGCACCCATTTTGTTCGGGAAGTCGCGGATTTTAGCCGTCGTTGAAAATGAAACAAGGTTAACCCAATCCTCGGGTTACGTCGTCGAGGAAGCTGTCCTGAGGCGTGTCGAGATCGGCCGTCAATTAAGAAACGAACCGCGCTCGCCGCGTTTTTCCTGAATCTCAGACGGGAACTCTTTGTAGTTCCGGAGTCATAATGTCTAAAACTCTGATCATTGCCGAAAAACCCAGCGTCGCCACCGACCTGGCTCGCGTTCTGGGCAAGCTTCCTGGAATCGGCAAGTTCACGAAGAAAAAAGACTATTTTGAGAACGACAATGCCTACATTTCATCGGCCGTGGGCCACCTGGTCGAACTGAAAATGCCTCTGACTCCGGAAGGCAAAAAGCTGCCCTGGAGTATGAAGCATCTGCCCGTGATTCCGGACACGTTTGAACTTCAGCCCATTGAACGTAACGAATCTCGCTACAAACTGCTGGTTCGGCTGCTGAAAAAGAAGGAAGTCGATACCGTAGTCAATGCCTGCGATGCGGGCCGCGAAGGGGAACTGATTTTTCAGTATGTCCTGAAGCTCGCGGATCTCAACAAACCACTCACCGTCAAACGGATGTGGATGCAGTCGATGACAGACGGTGCGATCACCCAGGCATGGAACGACCTGCGTGACGCCGATGACATGCAGAACCTGGCGGACGCTGCAATGTGCCGATCCGAAAGTGACTGGCTGATCGGCCTGAATGCGACTCGAGTGCTCACCGCCTTCAATTCTCGTAACGGCGGCTTCAACGTTACCACGGCGGGACGCGTTCAAACGCCAACGTTGGCGATCCTTTCTGAACGAGAAAAGATCATCCGCGCCTTTGTGCCGCGGACCTACTGGGAAATTCACGGCACTTTTGGTGTTGAAAAAGGAGAATACGCCGGTCGCTGGTTTCGTGAAGACTTCGAAAAAAGCGAAACAGACAATCAACTCAAAGCCGAACGAATCTGGTCGCAGGAAGAAGCCGATGCCATCGTCGCGCGGTGCAACGGCAAAGCGGGCGTGGTTGAAGAAACCAAGAAGCCGCAAAAGCAGGCCCCCGAACGACTCTTCGACCTCACCAGTCTGCAGCGTGAAGCGGGCAGCAAACACGGATTTAGTGCTCAGCGAACTCTGCAGCTGGCGCAGGCACTGTACGACAAACACAAACTCCTGACTTACCCGCGTACGGATTCTCGGTACCTGCCGGAAGACTACGTCGACACCGTGAAAGAAACGATCAAGGGCTTTTCGAAAGGCAAGACGGGCGATTCGTTTGATGCAAGCTTTCCCGGCCATGCCAAATGGATCATTGACAACGATCGCATCACGCCGACGAAACGTGTCTTCGATACAAAGAAAGTAAGCGATCACTTTGCCATCATTCCGACGGGCAAGATCCCGACCGCCAAGCTTGATGACGGCGTCAAGAAGCTCTATGAACTGGTTCTGCGACGGTTCCTGGCAATTTTCTATCCGCATGCCGAATACGAACTCACCAGCAGAATCACTCGCATCGGCGAAGACAGTTTCAAGACAGATGGACGCGTGCTTGTTGTGCCCGGCTGGCTTACGGTCTACGGTCGCAAGCCCGGTGTTGCCGGGGACAAGGACGAATTGGTCGCCGCAAAAAGCGGTGAACCCGCGCAGGCGTCTCCGGTTGAATCGCAGCAGAAAGAAACCAAACCTCCGGCTCGCTACAACGACTCCAGCCTGTTGTCGGCGATGGAAACCGCTGGCAAACGAGTCGACGATGAAGAGTTGCGCGAAGCAATGAGCGATCGCGGGCTGGGAACTCCGGCCACACGAGCGAATATCATCGAAGGCTTGATTCGCCAGAAGTACCTGTTTCGTCACGAACAAAACTATCGCGACCTGGTAGTGTCCAACAAAGGCCTGGCTCTGTTCGATCAGTTGCAGACGATCGGTATCGATAC
>CAYZYB010000923.1:0-2803 GCA_964481505.1 uncultured Planctomycetaceae bacterium
AGTGAGTATTGGCGGAGACGAAGTTCGCAGCGGCCTTTGGTGGAAAGGCCTGGCGGCGCGAGATGTCCCACGATGGGGCGACAGTCTTTGAAATCCTGGAAGAACCCTTTAGGTTTGAGTTGGACAATTGGTTGCCGGTTTCCACTACGAATGTGCTCGCGAAGCGATCGTTGCTGCTCACTGAAAGATTCGAAAACTTGCTACCTTCTCGATTTTCTGCGAATCCTTGTGATCCGTTGCAAGGTTTAATCCGTTGTGACGTCATGCAATGAGAAAGAGACGAGTTTCCCCGTGTGACAAGAAGAAAGACATGAGTATTTCCGCCGTTAATTTTAAGATTCCGCCTGAGTTTAGTCGTGCGATGCGTTACGAACGCGTGGCACAGCTTGAGGCTGTTATCAACCTGCGAGAGAAGAAGCAGCGTGCCGCAATGGTTCGCTGGGCTTTGGTAGGGATTTCCATGCTTGGCGCGGCCGCCGTTGGCATTAGCTGGTGGTTCGCTGCGTAGGATTGGTGACGCCGCAGCCGGTGCGGTAGCAGATTGTTGCCCTTGAAATGGGTGGCTGGGGTTGGGCTGAGCTTGCGAAGGAAACCCCAGGGTTCGCTCGTACCTCACTCCAGCCGCGAAGACTCTCTCTAACTTCGCAACTTTCAGCGACGACACCGCGCCACAGCGGTTGACGTTGTTTGCTTTCGCAATCGGACGACTATTTGGCTACCATTGACGGGGATTGATGATCGAATTCCCCTGGGAGCGTTGCCGATGTTTGTTTGTCTGCCCCTGGTTCTTGCCGCATGTTGTCCGGTCGCTGAGGATCCGATTTTTTCCGGCCCTCAACCGGGTGAACCTCTGCCCCCTTTCGTAACGGTTGCTGGGCTGAAGGTCGAAGACAACCAGCAGGTGGACCTGGTTAAGTCGGCGGAAGGCAGACCAACGCTGATCGTATTCGTGCACGAAAAATCTCGCCCGGCATTTGGCATGGCGAATGTGCTGATGCGTATGGTCGAATCGAAACGCGAAAAAATCGTTGGCGGACTTGTGTATCTGACCGATGATCCAACCGAGACACTTAACTGGATGAGGCAGGTTCGAAAGCACCTACCAAAGCAGGCAGTCACTGGAATTTCCCCCGACGGCAAAGAGGGCCCGGAAGCTTATGGATTGAATCGCAACGTCGCACTGACTGTACTGGTTGCAAAAGATTCAAAAGTCACGGCAAACTTTGCTTTGGTGCAGCCGAGCCTTCAGGCGGACGCTCCCAAAATCTTCGAGGCGGTTGCTGAAGTGCTCGGCGAGGACAGCGTCGCCAAAGTTTCAGATTTCGTGCCGCAGAAAGATCAGCGGATGATGCGAGGCAAAGGCAAGTCTTCCACTGATGATGCCTCGGATCGTGATCCTAAGATCCGTGATCTGCTGAGGCCGCTGATTCAAAAAGACGCGACCGACGACGAAGTCGATGTTGCTGCAAAAAAAGTCGTGGCGTATGCGGCAAAGAACACTGCCGCCCGCAGGCAAATCGGTGATATTGCCAGACGCATCATCGAAGCAAAGAAGCTGCAGAACTACGGCACGAAGAAATGTCAGGAGTATCTCACGAAGTGGTCAAAGGAATTCAAGGCTGAGAAGCCGAAGGTAAAGGCTGACAAGTCAACCAGGGAGGACTGATGCATGAACGCGCTGTTCGTGATGGCTTTGGTTTCCAGCGCCGTTGATGCGCCGGTTGACTTCGACACACAGGTGATGCCTATTCTGACGAAGGCAGGCTGCAACGCGGGTGCGTGTCATGGAGCGGCTGCCGGACGAGGTGGTTTCCATCTGTCACTGTACGGTAGTCGACCATTCGATGACTTCGAAGAGATCACCCGTGCTCTTGAAGGACGGCGAATCAATCATCGCGATCCGCTGCAAAGTCTTTTGTTGATGAAGCCGATGGAGCAGGTCAATCATGAAGGCGGGACGCGGCTGGATTCTGACGGTGACGACGTCGAACTCATAAAACGCTGGATTGCCGAAGGCGCAAAGCACCAAAGTCTGCGCACGTTGAATGAGTTTCGATTAGACGCGGCGCATTCTGATTTGGTGGTGGGTCAAACGGTCACGGTGACAGCCGTTGCTGAGTTTTCTGATGGAACGTCAGAGGATGTGTTGCCCTGGACTGTATTGACTCCCGATGATCCAACGGCGGTGGCTGTTACTGGAGTCGGCAAGCTTAAGATCCAACGCGCCGGACGTCACGTCGTTGTGGCGCGATATCTCGATCGTGTTGCGCCTCTGGAATTCCTTGTGCCGCAGCAAAAAGTGATCGCTCCTCGACTTCAGTTACCGGCACAGGAATCTGTGGACGAATTTGTTGACGCGCGAATAGTGCAGTTGGGACTGCGGAGAGGTGGAACCGCGTCAGACAGTGGATTTGTTCGGCGCGTGAGTCTTGATTTGACTGGTCGATTGCCGAAGCCGGAAGACGTCACGAAATATCTGCAGGACGACGCCCAGGGAAAACGTCAGCGGTTGGTCGAAACTCTGTTGTCTTCGGATGCCTTCAACGATTGTTGGACGCATCATCTGGCTGAAATGTTGCGAGTTTCCAGAGAACGGGGCGTAAATCATTCGGCGGAATTGTACTACCGCTGGATTCACGATTGCGTGGAAGGTGATGTTCCCTTCGATAACATGGCGCGGCAGTTGATTCTTTCAGAAGGAGCTGTGAGCGAAAACGCTCCGGCGAATTTCTATGCTGTTGTCGGCGATGCCAGGACTCAGGCAGAATTTTTCAGCAGCGCGTTTCTTGGAGTGCGACTGCAG
>CAYZYB010000924.1:0-2802 GCA_964481505.1 uncultured Planctomycetaceae bacterium
GTACTGCGGATTAAAGGTTGGGTAGCGGAGGCGGCATCGTAGCGGCGATGAATCAGTTCATTGGGCGTTTTCTGTTGGCTTCGAGCCGCCGAAATTAGTTTTTCAGTCGTTGGTGCAGCGACTTGCCATTCGTCTGCTCAAGCCATTCCAGCAGCAATGTTGGAACATCGACGTTACAGGTTTTTCGGATCTTTCGCCAACCGGGAACGGCGTTAACTTCGATGATGACGGCATTGCCGCCTTCATCGTACATGAGGTCGATGCCAGCGAAAACGCAGCCGGTGACTTCGGCGGCCTGTCGAGCAAGATGTAGTTCCTGCTCTGTTGGCTGCCACGGTTCGCTGTGTCCCTGCTGAGCAGCGTTGGCTCGGAAATCTCCCTTTGCGGGTCGACGTTTCATCGACGCCATTGGCTTACCATCCAGCAGCAGAATTCGAATGTCCTCCAACGGGCCCTTCAGGAATTTTTGCAGATAGATCGTCGCATTGAGACGCTCTAAAGTGCGAAATGTGCGAAGCGCCATTTCCGGATGATCGACTCGCAGAATGCCGCGGCCTTCTGCTCCGAAGATGGGTTTCACAACCGTATCTCGACCAAGCGCTTCGAAGGCATTCATTGCTGTGTCCGTGTTTTCGCAAACGATGGTGTCCGGGACTGGCAGGTCGGCGAATGCCAGTTTTTGCGTCGTTAGGTATTTGTCGACCGCACATTCGATCGACTTTGGCGAATTGATCACGCGCACGCCCAGAGCCGCAAGGGCGCTCAGCAGATCCATGCGCAGCACGACTTGTTCCAACGATCCTGGCGGCATGGTTCTCACCAGCAGTGCGTCAAAGGTGTCGGCTTCGTGTTCGCCGATTTTGAGCCTTGTGATGCCGTTGGTGATGCTTGCCGTGACTTCTGCAAAACGTAGGGAGATGGCTTCGTGTCCACGTTTGCTGGCAGCAGCGCACAGTTGGTCGACGTACCAGCTGCCCTCGTTTCCCAGCACTCCAATTCGCACGGCTACATTCCAAACGAAGTTGTCAATAGTTCCGGAAGCTGAATGCCGTAGCGAAAGCTGTTTCCCGTGGTCAGGTTATGAAACACAACAACGGCGGGACTGAACAGTGCTTTGTCGAGGGCGTAGAAGTCGTGATTGGCTTCCTTGAACAAGTCCAGAAACTGTCGACCGTGTGCATCGGACGAATTTGACGGCGTTTTTGGACCGAGTTCCTGAATTAATTCATCTTCGCAATCCACCCACAGATTCACAACGGCGCCGTACAGGATGGAGTCATTTGTGCGGCCGATTCCGTGTAGGTCGTTCTTTGCGACCGGAGGCAACGGGGCGCTGCCACAGCCGCTGACAACGACTTCCACAGGAAAGTGCAACTCGTGCAACTTGTGCATGGCGGTTTCGACGCTTCTGGCAACGACTTGAATGTTGCCGGCTTGCGAAGCAGTGGGAGCCACCGCGATTGTCAGCGAATCGACCTGGCCCACGCCCTTTCGGATTGCATCTAACGCGGATTCGGTTGGCAGTGCGGCCGATTCCAAAACACCTACACAGCTGGTGCTGGTTTCTGAGGTTGGAAATTCTTCGAACAGTTTTTCTGCCGCCGCGGTGGCTCGCATCGGGCCGGAGCCCATTGCGAAGTAGTCGTCGGTTGCGATTTTCCAGCCTGCGTATTGAGACAACAGGCATGCTGCGAGAGGATGGTCTGTTCTGACGAAGACCTGCGGGAGATCGATCGCCGAATTGGCGGGCTGCAGTTCGATCTGCCCAAGTCCTGACATGCAGAGTCGAGCCAGGGCAAGCCCGGCTTCAAGGCTGCCGGATGTGTTGACGCCGAAGTCGAGGACTTCAGTGCCGCTGTGTTCCTGACCTTCGATTCTCAGGATCTGTTTTCTTGAACGTACGTTTGTCAGCAGTTCGCTGGCAGAATCGTTGAGTTGGAACTTCAATGACATTGTTTGTGGTGTTTGAGATACGCGGGCGGCGCTGTGAGGCTGTGGGCTGCTGTTTTCAGTGATGCAGAATAACGCCGATCGAAATCCGTGCTACTCGCACGACATTCATCGTTCCGTGATATATGATTCTGATCCGTGAACTTGTTGCGATGACGAAAGGGGTGTGCGATGGCGTTGAAGCTGGAACTTATGGATTCTCGAGAATTTGTCGGGAAGGTGGAATGGATTGGGATTGCTGATGCTCGACGGCAGGATCATTCCACGCCGAGCCAAATCGAAGTCGTCAAAGGGGAAGGTATTGTTGGCGAACATCATCGAGGCAATCAGGCACGTCCGCATCGTCAGGTGACGCTGATTCAGCACGAACATTTGGCGGTGATCGGCGGTTTGCTCGGTCGAGATGCTGTGGATCCGGCTCTGTTACGAAGAAACCTTGTGGTTTCGGGGATCAATCTGGCGTCATTGCGTGAGGCTGAGTTTTCCGTTGGAAACGTGGTCTTGAAGGGAACCGGCGATTGCGTGCCCTGCGCGTTGATGGATGACACGCTGGGAGCTGGTGGTTATGCGGCCATGGTTTCGCACGGTGGAATTACGGCGACCGTCGAATCGTCCGGGGAGATTGCCCTGGGAGCCGAAGTGAAAGTCGTCAGATTTCCGGATGCTTAGGTTTTGCTGCATTTTTGCTACTGAATATGTGTTTTTGCTACGTATGCATTGCGATAGGCCGTTTTTGTTAGGTCCCACGCAGTCATACGTCTGAAATTCGTGGCATTGTTCTTGTTTTGCGGAAATTGCCGAGTAAGAGCGTGTGTTTTTGTCCGTCAAGCATGGTAGCGAACTGGCACTAAA
>CAYZYB010000925.1:0-2802 GCA_964481505.1 uncultured Planctomycetaceae bacterium
GCCTTTGCGGCGTTTCAGGATAGGCCGAATCCGCGCGACCAATACTTCGTCTGCTTCTGTCATGACGCCTCCGCCAAAGTGTGGCTTTAGAAGTGACTTGAAGTTCCAAATTGTTCACGTGCTGCCACCCAGAACTACGCCATCAACACTGGCTTTCCAGCAGCACGTATCGTATCAGCCCCCTGCCCGCCAAGAAACGTCTGATGATACGCGATGGCAGCCAGACACGCGCCAACGGTTCCAAAGAACGGCTCCATTTCTTCCGGACTGTGACACTTCACATCGACGTCTTCGCCTAAAAGCGATTCCAAATACGCCAACGATGCACCGCTAATCAGCTCGAATATTGGTTCATCAAGGAATTTGATGAGCGGGGTTTATTTTGTCGTTACTGCTGCTGATTCAGTCTCGCGACAGCCTGTTCTAATTGGCTGATCGCTGTTTCCAAAAGAGTGCGTGAGCAGGCGATGGACATTCTGGCGAACCCATCGCCTTCGGGGCCGAATGAGTGTCCGACCTTCAGGGCGATCCCGGCGTCATGAACGAGAAACGTTTCCAACTGAGCGGCCGATAGGCCAAGTTGTCTGAAGTCCAGCCATGCCAGAAACGTGCCTTCCGGCCGAATGACGTTCACGCCCGGAATTCGTTTGTCGACGGCTTCACACAAGATGTCCGCTTTGCGTTGGACATATTCGATAGCCGCCTTTAACCACTCCGTCGATTTTTCACCATACGCCGCTTGTGTTGCCACCGCACTGAACGCGTCAACATGATTCAACAGTGACTTGCTGGACTGCGAAACAAACGCGGCGCGAAGTTCGGTGTTGGGGATCACGGCAAAACGAGTGGCGATCGACGGGATATTGAATGCTTTGGCGGGCGAAAGGCAACTTATGCTGCGTTGAGCGACCTCAGGCGACAAAGAGGAGAACGGCGTGTAGGTGTGCTCGGAAAATACAAAGTCCGCGTGAACTTCGTCGGTAATTACCAGCACGTTATGTCGGCCGCAGATCTCGGCGACTTGCTGCAATTCTTCGACTGCCCAGACTCGCCCCACAGGATTATGAGGATTGCAAAGCAGCAGCACTTTTGTTGCCGGTTGAGCCGCCTTTTGTTCAAGGTCTTCGAAGTCCATTTGGTACCGACCATCGGTCAATCGCAGGGGATTGGAAACGACTTTTCGGTCGGTATTACGAATGGCACTTTCGAATTGAAAATAGACCGGCGGCTGGATGACAACTCCGTCTCCGCGCTGCGTGAACGCCTGCAGCATCTGTGCGATTGCGTGCATCGTTCCTGCGGTGAAGCAAAGAGACTCGGTTGGAATCATCCAGTTGTGCCGATCCGCATTCCATTGCACAATCGCGTCGATCAAACTCAGAGGTGTGGTTTCGTAGCCGAATGTTCCTTGTTGAGTTCGTTCGGACAGGCGCTCGATGATTGCTGGTGAGGCAGCGAAATCCATGTCGGCGATCCAAAATGGAAGGACGTCCGATCTGCTGAACTTTTGCATCAGGACTGCCGGATCCCATTTCTCTGACAGTGATTTCGTTCTGTCGAAAGGCTGATCAAAATCGAACATGACGGTTTCGTAATTTTCTGGTTTTGATCCGTGAAGATTGATGAGACGTGGTGCCTTTGAGATCAGGATTCGACTTCGTTGGCTGCTTCCGTTGAGTCACCTGTGCGTCGCAACAGGTTGGTCAACTGCCGCTGGCCATAGACGATGGTAACCAACGTCATCAACACGTTGGCGAACGCGATAGACGCCCAGACCCAATCAACACCGTAGCCCCATTCTTTCACAAATAGCCACATTAGCGGAGTCGGCAACAGGACTCGGCGCAAAACCGATTCGAAAAAACCGTAGCGCGGTTTTTTCACAGCCTGCAGAAACGCCAGATGAGTCGACGTCATCACATACGACCACTGAATGAAGGCCATGATCTGAACGTACCGCACGCCAATCTGAATCACTTCCGGGTCGTCCGTGAAGACGTTCATCAATTGCGTTGCAAACAACAGGATCAGGGTCGACGTCGTTATCACCAGCAACAGGCCAAGTCGATTGCAGACTTTCATCGATTCCTGAACGCGGTCGAACTGTTTGGCTCCATTGTTTTGACCAACCAAAGCCATGATGGCCGAATATAGTCCGAATGTCGGCAACAGGCCAATCTGTTCGATACGAGTTGTCACGCCGAAGGCGGCGACCGTTGCTTCGCCGTAGCCTTTCAAAAAATACGTGATCACAAAAAATCCGATGGCGACGGACATAATGCTGAAGCTGGCGGGAATCGCCTGACGCCCGATTTCGCGGTACGTGGCGATGTCTGGTTTCAGCGCGGCGAGTGGTTTCAGGGACACCAGCTTTCGCCGGAAAATCGTCCAGATCAAAAACGAACTTCCGCACATCTGAATCAGAACCGTGGCCCAGGCAATTCCGGCAATGCCCATCGCCGGCACGCCGTAGCCACCGTGCAAAAACCATGGATCCAGGATCAAATTCAGAAAGAACCCGGCGACCAGCACCTTGCTGTAAGTCTTGCTGTCTCCACTGGCCACAAGAATCGCATTGCTGACGCTGCTTAAAATGAAGAACGCCGAACCCATGAAAATGGGATTCATGTAGCTGATTGCCAGGCTGAGGTATTCGCCGGAAGCGCCCAGCACTTTGAACAGCAGCGGTGCTGTCAGGAAGCCAACGACGGCTAAAATCAACGACAGCAGTACTGCGAGCGAAAGACTTTGGCACACAAGTCGGCGTTGGCCAGCTTCGTCTTTTTCGCCAATTGCGTTTGC
>CAYZYB010000926.1:0-2801 GCA_964481505.1 uncultured Planctomycetaceae bacterium
GATGGCTACAACACACAACTCGCCATCGCCACGATGAAAGAAATGCTCAGCAGTGGCGACGACAGCAAACCATTCTTTCTGGGAATGGGCTACAAACTGCCACACCTCAATTGGTGCGCACCGCAAAAATACTGGGACATGTACGACCGCGACAAAATTCCCATGGCCAGCGAAACTTCGGCACCGGAAAATGGAGCCGCGATGGGGCTGCACGCGTCTTTCGAACTACGCACGCGAGCCGGCATTCCGAAAGTTGGTCCACTCGGCGCCGAACTGTCTCGCACTCTCAAACACGCCTATCTTGCCAGCACAAGCTACGTCGACGCCCAGGTTGGTCGCATGATCGCAGCGCTCGAAGACGCTGGTGTTCGCGATAACACCATCATCATCGTTTGGGGAGACCACGGCTGGCATCTTGGCGACATGGGCGTCTGGGGAAAAGCAACCAATTACGAAATCGCCACACGCGTCCCGCTGATGATCTGGACGCCCAACATGAAAACTCGCGGCGAATCCACCGACGCGCTGGTAGAACTCGTCGACATCTTTCCAACCCTCTGCGAACTCGCCGGAGTGCCTCGCCCGGATCATCTGGAAGGGCACAGCTTCGTACCGTTGCTGGACAAACCGCAACAGACGTGGAAGAAGGCAGCCTTCAGCCAATACCCAAATCCGGCACTTCGAGAATGGGCGGCGAATCCGCTGTCGCAAGGCATGAGAGAAACATGGTTCGGCCCGCTAATCGAAGAAGTCGAAGGCCGCATCAAGCAGCAACAGGGCGACAAGTGGGACCGAGAGCTCTTCGAACAGCATCTCATGGGATACACGATGCGAACAGACCGCTACCGCCTCGTTCTGTGGCGAGATCATCGTGATCTCCAGGCGCCACCGCTCTACGTGGAACTCTTCGACCATCAATCTGATGCAAAAGAAACAAAGAACATCGCCATCGATCACCCGGATGTAGTGAAGGAACTTTCTAAGCAGCTCAATGCGGGATGGAAGGCAGCGTTGTAGGCTGACAGCTGTTGCACTGAACCGGACAACCGCCATGAGAAGCTCAATCGCAAGGTCGCAACGAAGCGATGATGACGTGCAGCAGGCCCTTGAATTACCTGCGAACTCATGCCCGCGCGCCTATTGCTGGTGGTGGCATAGTGTCTGTTTTGACTGGAGCGTTTCAGATTCGACCGGGTGCACGTTCTTGAAAGCAAAAAAGTATCCCGACTGGAAACACTCCGATACCCCGTGCCGTCGGTGCGATGCCACGTCCGCCATAGACCACTTTGAACCACGCGACACCGTTCTTCTGGCCGATGGAATCGCCTCAACGAATTTCGATTAGACTCATGCTGTCGCGACGTCGCCTGCTCAGCACGCCTCAAACGATGATGCTCCCAACGCCGCACTGGATGCGGAAACATCGCTGATGTCAGTCGTTCGCTTTGCTCGTGACGGTGCTCTTCAGGATCCCGTCAGCAACTCGCGTTTCCAGTATCTCGCCTTCGTTCACCGCTTCGATCGATTGAACCAATTCCCCGTCCGCGGTTGTCGTCAGCGAATAGCCGCGAGTCAACACTTTTAGTGGACTGAGAGCGTCCAGTGACGCGGCGGCTGCGATGAGACGT
This sequence comes from uncultured Planctomycetaceae bacterium, assembly GCA_964481505.1. GTDB lineage: Bacteria > Planctomycetota > Planctomycetia > Planctomycetales > Planctomycetaceae > Fuerstiella. The sequence goes on from CAYZYB010000926.1 coordinate 1,629, forward strand.
TGTTCGAGTCGTTCGGTTTTTAAGCGGATGGCCCGTTCTGCTGCTGCGGCGAGGTCATCGCATTGTTGGCGTCGTTCGTCGATCATTGTCATGGGACGCTGGAAGACGTTGCGAGAGGCGAGCGATTCCAGCGTCTGCCGCATCCAGTCGATCCGGTTGTGAAGTGCGCGGTTCATGCTGGTGGCGCTGGCGTTGAGGAATTGCCGGACTTCGTCGACTGAGGGGACGACTAATTCTCCCGCTTCGCTTGGTGTGAGAGCTCGGCGGTCTGCGACGAGGTCGGCGATGGATACGTCCACTTCATGCCCGACGGCACTGATGATGGGGAGCGGGCAGTCAGCGATCGCTCGCGCAACCACTTCTTCGTTAAACGCCCACAGGTCTTCGAGGCTCCCGCCGCCTCGGCCGGTAATCACCACGTCGATGTCCGGAATCATCTCCACAAAGTTAATAGCTTTCGCGATACGCGCGGCGGCTCCTTCTCCCTGAACGGGAACAGGCAATATCAGCAGGCGTACTCCCGGCCAGCGGCGAGTGATCACCTGAATCATATCCTTCACCGCCGCAGATGTCGGGCTGGTGATCAGCGCGATGCGTTTCGGAATCTTCGGCAGCGGCCTCTTGCGATCATCGTCGAACAGGCCTTCGGCTTCCAATCGCTGCTTCAGCTGACGGAAAGCGAGTTCCAGTTCGCCAACACCCTGAGGCAACAAGCGGCTGATGATGAATTGGCAGGATCCGCGAGCGACATACACCTGCAGCGAGCCGGTGGCGAGCACCTTGAGTCCGTCCTTTGGCTGAAACTTAAGCCCGGCCGCCATCCCTTTCCAGATGACAGCGCCGATTTCCGAATGATCATCCTTCAATGTCAGATAGTAGTGGCCTGCGGCTGATCGTTTGCAGTTGGAAATTTCGCCTTCCACAATCGCCGGCGGCAGCGTGGCTTCGACAACTTCTTTGAATGCCGTGACAAGTTCGGTCACGGAAATGGTCGGCATTTCTGTCATGACGCATCACCCGTTGATGCGACACTGTCTTCCGGATCGCTGCCTTTTGTATTCGCAGTTCGCACTCGAATATTCAACCCCTCGACAACCAGCGAAAATGCCATCGCAAAATAGATGTAACCTTTGTTGACGTGCGTTCCTGAAGACTCTGCCACCAGCATCACAC
>CAYZYB010000927.1:0-2798 GCA_964481505.1 uncultured Planctomycetaceae bacterium
GCTTTAGGAATTCTTCGACTCGATGGGTGTCGTTGACTTCGGGGGAATCAGGATCGGCCAGCGGATCAGCGATTTCGATACCTCCACTGTGCTCTGCCACTTTCAGTCCTCCGTTTTCTATTTCCGGGCAACCGTAAAAGTAGCCACCGTTGGCTTCAAAGAAATAGCATGGGCAATTGTTATCAATGTGAAAATCCGGATCGTCGACGGCGTACCAGTGTTGATGCTTGCGGATGATTCGCAACGAGATATCCAGCTCCGCCAGCAACTGGCTCGTCCAGCTTCCGGCGCAGATGATGAGTTTTGCCGCGTTACAGCGGCCTCGGTCAGTGACAACTTCTATCCCTTTCGAATTGGCCGACCACTTCAGGATCGTTTCGTGGCATTGATGGCTGGCGCCCAGTTTTTCGGCCTCGGAAATGTGAGCCTGCACGCAGCGTTCAACCAGTAGGCAGCCTGCGTCGGGTTCGAAGATGGCGGTCGTCGCTTCAGGCGGAACGAAGCACGGAAATCGCTGTGCAACTTCGGCTGGTGACAGGTTTTCGATTGGAATTTGATGCTGTTCAGCACTATCGCGGATACCTTTGACGACAGCACCTTCCGGGTGTCCGAAATATAGCACTCCGTTTTGGTGCAGCAGTTTTTGTCCGCAGCGTTTGCTGAGTTCGTCCCAGAGTGCGTAAGACGAATTCAGCAGCGGAACGTAGTCCGAATGTTCGAAGTAGGAACGTCTGATGACGCGCGTTTCACCATGCGAGCTGCCACGATTGTGGCCCGGCGGAAAGCGGTCGAGGCCCAGAACGCGGGCGCCTTGCTTGGCCAGATGAAACATAGCGGCGCTGCCGACACCACCGGTTCCCAGGACGATCAAATCGTAACTCATTGGCTAAGGGCTAAGGACTGAGGCTATAGCACATCAGGACGTTCTGTTCTCGCAAATACAATTTGCCGTCGACAACCACAGGATGCGACCAGCTTTTGCCTTCCTGATGATCGGGCATAAAGCTGCCCATCAGTTGATATCCGTCGGGAGTAGCGACAATCGACGCAATGTGTCCCGATTCATACCGAAACAGAAGATGATCGCCGACCATCGTAACGGCAGCCGATTTTTTTCCCGCTCCGCGAAGTTTGCCGCCCCAGACCACTTTTCCCGTTTCGATTTCAATACAGGCTGGGAAGCCTTCGTTGTGACCGTGCCCGCAATAAATGTGGTCGCCATGTTTGATCATGCCACCGTGGTGATTTTGCAAAGTGCCGGCATCGAGGAAGTATTTTTCGTTGGCTTTCAGGACGCCTCTTTCTTTGGTGATGTGGAGCAGGGCGGAGCCGGTGCCGTATCCGGAAGAACAGAAGACGTAGTCGTCAAAAACAACGGGGGTCGGAATGTTGGCTGTCTTGTTGGCTACGGGAGCGTACGTCCAGAGTGTTGATCCATTCGTGGCGTCAACACTGACGACTCCACGACCGGAAAGCGTGACGTATTGTTTGACTCCACCAGCATTGCTGACGACGACAGATGAATAACCTGCTCCGTCTTTGCCTCTGTCTGAAGTGAACGATTTGCTGGCCCAGATTTGTTTCCCCGTCATTCGACCAAGAGCAACGATAAGAGCTTTGGTGCCACCCGGTGTGCAGATGACTCGATCGCCGTCGACGAGCGGCGATTCTGAATAGCCCCAGCCGCTCATCATTTTTCCGCCCCATTCCTGCTTGAAGCCTTTCGACCAGACAACGGAACCGTCACTTCGTTTCAAGCAGGCAATTTGTCCGTCTGACGCCACGACATACAGGTGGTCTTTTGTGACGGATGGTGTGCATCTTGCACCGCCGTACCCGTGCTTAGGCGCTTTGTCGGTAAGTGGTGTGGACCAAATTTCTGAGCCGTCGTTGGCGTTTCGAGCGATGACGCACTGGCCGTTGGGCTTGTTGCCGGTGGTGTAGATCGTGTTCTCGACAACAGCGACGCTTGAATATCCTTTGCCCATGCCGCCAGTTCGCCAGAGCAATTTGGGAGCACCGTCTGTCCAGTCGAAATCGAGACCGCTCTCATTCGATTTCCCGTCACGATTTGGGCCGCGCCATTGAGGCCAGTCGGCGGCATGACTTGCTGTCATCAGGACCAGGCTGAATGTCATTGCGAAAACAGTGGGAAATCGGAACATTGGCGGTCTCAATATGTAGGAGGAGGCGTGGCAGGAAGGTGACCAAACGTGTGGTCGATTTGTGGCTGGGAGATTCTAAACGTTCGCCGGACAACAAGCGAACTCAACAAATGGTCGGCAGATTCTGTTGGATTGCGACGAGAATTGCGGTTGGAAAACGAAATGGCCCGGAATTCTGGGTTGTTCCGTTTCGCGGTCCGAAGATACTCCGCGTACTTTCTGACACACGAACGCATTTCCTCACGTCCGGATACTAAATTGTGACGATCGAACGAAATCCTACGCGACCAGTTAAAATCGGCAGTGTTTCCATCGGTGCAAATTCGCCGATTGCCGTACAAAGTATGACGGCCACGCGGACCCAGGACATTGACAAAACCGTCTCGCAGATCCGCGCCCTTGTGGATTCGGGCGCCGACATTGTTCGCGTTGCAATCGATAGCCAGAAAGATGCGGAAGCTTTGATTGAGATCCGTGGCCAGGTGGAAGGAAATCTGTCTGTCGACCTTCAGGAGAATTACCGGCTGGCCGAAGTCATCGCTCCGTATGTCGAAAAGCTGCGTTACAACCCGGGCCACCTTTATCATCACGAACGTGAAAAGCCGTGGCAGGAAAAGGTCCGCTATATCGCTG
>CAYZYB010000928.1:0-2795 GCA_964481505.1 uncultured Planctomycetaceae bacterium
GCTGACCTACGCAACCGGTCGCAGCATGACACCGTCCGACCGTCCGCAGATTGATCGGATCACGGAGGAACTGGCGAAAAAAGGCAACGGCTTCCGCGACCTGATCCGGTTGGTTGTCAGCAGTGACGTCTTCCAAAGCTCGTAACCCATGAAGGATCAACAACCTCAGCCGCCTCTTCCTCGTCGTGGATAGCGGTGCTGCTGTCGATGAAACGAATGAAACCAACAACTCCGGTGTCGGCCACCTCATCGACAGCGACGACGTCACCTACTTTCCCTGGGACAAAAACAGCAATGGTGTTGTTGAGCCGTTAGAAGCGTTGAGTTCGCTGCATGCAATCGGTACTGCGGATGCGGCAAGTGATTTTGATGGCAATGGGATTGTATCGCCGTTGGAGGCTTTGTCTGCGATTCAACGGATTGGGTATGTACGTGCTGATGTGTTGTCTAAAGTCGGGAAGCTAGCCGCCAGAAAGATTGAGTCGGCGGCATCTGTCCCTCAGGTGGCGTCGATGAATTCCGTAGCAGTGGCCGCTGTTGTAGCTGTGCCGGAACCAGTTCCGATGAAATTTGTCACAGAGCCAGTGGATTTCGTGGCAATTTCGCCTCTTGCTGCAGCATTTGTGAAAGAGGATGAAGTAGATCTGTTTCCGAATATTTTGGTTGACGATCGATCAAGTAAAATAGTCGGGCTCGAAGACGACGAAATCGACTTGCTGGATGAAGAATTCGAACGCACGACGGAATGGCTGAGTGTGATTTAGTCAGTCTGGCAGGATAGATCTTTCGCTTCGCCCGGCAGTCCTTCTGTACGTGAAACGTTTGGCTGAGAGATTGTCCCATAGCGTTGGCTGTGGTTGACTCGTTCGTCTCCACTTTTGGTGGTAATGCCAGATGTGTTCTGTGTCACAGCTATGCACATGACATCTTGCCTAAGACCGGCGATTTGTGGCACAATCGAGGCCCCTCTCGGTGATGTTCTGTTGCCGACTAACGAATTCCGCACCTTTCCGGCTGTTCTGCGCTATGTCCATTCTTCACTGGTTGTCTGCTGCTGCGAAAATTCTCGTTCGACGAAATTCCAATGGACAGCGCCGCGCTGCAAAACGTCGTCGATTAACGGCCATGGACCCGCTTGAGCCGCGGTTATTGCTGGCTGCTACCGTGCTGAATGATGTTCCTGAAATTCGATTGGGGCAGGAAGGTGATTCGACCGAGTTTCAGCTGGATCAGTTTTTTGATGATCCGTCGATTGATGGCAGTGTGGTGCAGGTCGAAACGGGATTGGGGACCTTCTTCATCGAAACATTCGATACTATCACGCCGATTACCGCCAACAACTTTCTGGATCTGGTATCCGCCGGTAACTACGACGACATGTTCTTTCATCGACTGGATGATGGCTTCGTGCTTCAGGGCGGTGGTTTCACATTTCCGGAAACTTCAACTACGACGAGAAACGTCGTACATAACGGGACGATTGTCAACGAGTTTGACAATTGGTTCGACCCGGAATTGGGTGGACTCAATGCTGGCGATCCCGTCAACCTTCGCGGCACGATCGCGAAGGCGAAAATTGGTGGCGACCCCGACAGTGCGACTTCGCAGTGGTTTGTGAATCTGGCCGACAATCAGAGTCTTCTGGATCCGCAAAATGGAGGGTTCACCGTTTTTGCTCACGTTCTGTTTGATGGCTTAGATGTTGTTGACGCGATTGCGGCTGTTGAGGTTGTCGATGCGGGTGGTGTGTTTGCTGAACTGCCCGTTGTAGATCTCGATCCCGATGCCACAAGTATTGAGCGAGAGAACCTCCTGCTGAGCACAAGCACGGTTGTTGAAGAACTTAGCTACACAACAACTGCGTCGGATTTGGTGACAACGGAAATCCTCGACGGCACGTTGACCTTTACTGCCACTGCCCTCGGGATCAGTCAGGGCGGAACAACACAAATCACAGTCACGGCAACCGACCTTCAGGGAAACACCGCGGAATCAGTTGTCGACGTGGTTTTGGCAGAACCCACTCTGACAGGCCCGACGGAGTTTGTTGAGTCGCAGCCAACGATTTCATGGACACCCGCTGCCGGAGCCGACAGCTACGACCTTCGTATCGATCACCTCGACGACCGATTCCCATCCATCATTCAAGCGGATGATATCGTGAGTGTCGACGGCATCACGGACACGTCATTCACTTTAACGGAAGCTCTGCCGGATGGTCAGTACAAAGCAACTGTAAGAAGACACTCAGCCAGCGGAGTTGGTGAATTCAGCCCGGAGTTTTTGTTTTACGTTGGATTGGAAACACCTGCGACTGTTGCGGCGCCCACTGTCACCCCCGACGCCGGTAATGAGCTGGACGTCACGATATCGTGGGATGTCGTAGCGGAAGCGACTCATTACGACATCTGGCTCAGCGAAGTCGGTGGCGACGTGATTGTGCAGGAAAACTGGATCGATGGCACCAGCTTCGATGCAACCAATTTGCTTCAGGCCGGAAGAAGCTATCGTGTCTGGGTTCGTGGCCGAAACGTACTAAACACCGGGAGTTGGAGCACCAGCACCCAATTTGTGGCGGGCGACGACAGGCCTGATCGCGTTCTGATTGCTCCTCCGGAATCCGGAAACGTTGGAACGACTGCTCCGACGCTTGTGTGGTCTGCAGATCCTTTAGCGACCGATTACGAAATATTCATCGCGGAAGCGGGAAGTAATATTCCCACGACAAGACTGACGACGACCGATCTTTCTTATACAGAGACCAGTGTCCTGGCGGATGGATTCTATCGCGCCTG
>CAYZYB010000929.1:0-2791 GCA_964481505.1 uncultured Planctomycetaceae bacterium
ATTCAACGAAGTCCACAGAATTAGAATTCTGCATATCAACAGCCGTGCAGGCGTACGGGGCAATCTACGGACTGCGTCCCGGTGTGTCAAAAGGGTCATCGTTAGGGAATCCATCGGTCAGCTTGCAATGCGATTGTCATCGGCCAACAATCAACAGCGTTGCGTGGTCTTCCCCCATTCCTAAACAGCATTGATGTTCGAAAGACGTACGGATGAATTCACGGCTTTTCCCTTCCGGCGTGCTTCAATTCGGTCTCGTGATTCTTATCGCTCCTTCGCTAATGCACACCCCGGCGGTCGCTCAGCAGAAAAAGGCTACGGCAATCGAAGAAGTAGCTACAGCACTTGGGGAGGCATTGAAAGCTCTGACAGGAGTGAAGCGGCCAGCCGCAAGACCTGCGAGAGCTGTACCAGAGCCGGCTATGCACTTTGGCGTCCCACGTGCAGTGGTGGCTCGCCCGGAACAGGACGTTAAGGATCGACTCAATCGCCTGCAGTCTCACTCGGTCGTTCTGCAGGACTGGATCCACCTGCACGCCGAACTTTCCACCGAACAGAAAACTCAGTTGGGCACATCACTGCAATCGTCCATTTCGAAGCTGCAGGAATCGTGGAAACAGCAGCCCAATCAACGTAATCAGCAGCAGGCACTTGATGATTTCTTTCCCATCAACTTCACTGACGACACGGGCCCCGCTTTTCGCCTGGATGAAGCCGGCGTGCAGGTCGTTCTTGATGACGATGAACTTCCGAAAGAAACAACCAGTCAACTGTCTGACGCTCTGAATGAACGAAAGGCATTTTACCGAGACGCCGCCTTGGGTTATGTGCTGAATTTGCTGGACGATTACCTTTTTCTGACGCCGGATCAGCGACAAAAAATGGCAGAGGAAATGCAATCCTACCGACTCAACCTGGACGACGCCTGCTATTCACTGCACGGGAAACATTCCAATTATTATCAATATTTTCAATCCACTTCCGTGACAACAACACTGGCGTCCTTGAAGACCGCCGGGCTTCTGACGCAGAGTCAGGAAGACATAACGACTGATCTAAGGTCGCAGCCTTCAAATGCGACGAGCAATCCAAATTACATGTTAATCAGCACCGGAGACGATGAGGAGACTTTTCATCAGCAATTGAGGGACACCGGTAAGCAGCAGCTCAAACGCCTGAGCCAGCATGTGGCCGCTCGTATTGATTTTTACCAGTCCATCGGTAGCCTGTCCGACCGCAATGTGCGTCGACTGCGTCTGGCCAGCAAAGGTGCGATGGATGACGTCATCACGTCATGGAAATCGAATACAACAAAGAGCTTTGAGCGCTACCAGACGCAGGAGTTTGCCGGTCAGAACATGCGAATCCACATGTCGTTGCCAACAGTCGAATCTCTGGTAAGTAACGAACTGTGGAAGGACACCGTTGAGTCTATGGTTCCGGAGAGTTCCGACGGGTTGTTCAATCGCGGCAGGGCAATAGGAAATGCACGAGCGAAATTTGCCGTTGCTATGCTGGATCGAGAACTCTGGCTGGACAGCTTTCAGCGGGAACGCTTGCTGAAGAGTGTTAGCAAACTCTTGCCAGCGGGTTCTGGCGATTCCAACAGCCATCGGCAAAGCACCGACGAACTTTCGCTGCTCTGTATTCCGTTATTCAAACTCTCGAAACTCGAACTAACGATCCTGAGCCCCGCTCAACGTCAGGTCTGGGCGGAAATGAAGAAACCGTTCACCGAACAAAACGGATACCTCCGGGCGAAGACAAAACAATTCGGCAACATGTCGATACGCTTGTCCAGGTAGCCTTCTGTCCCTTCGCCGCTGAACGTTTTCGTGCTGCCGGTGCGACAACTCAGGGGACACGGCTGTCGCAGTACATTGCGAACGGCGTGAGATCCTGGCGACTCCTCTTCAATCCCCAAAAAGCCCGTCTGCGTCCAACAGCTTGGGGCCTTTTGTACTGGGCTGGTGCACGCCCAGGACCGTTTGCATTTCGTCGCGAATGCTGTCGAGGCAAATTCGAAGTTTTCCGTACAATTCGTCCGTAAATTCCTCGGCCTCAAGCACCGCCAGCGTGTGATCCAGAATCCGCTGGTCACTCACTTCTTTCGGGTCGAAATGCTTGGCGGCTTTGCGAAGGTCGCCCAGCCTCGGGAGATAAGCCTGCCTCAGATGCTCACTCAATTCGCGAGAAAGGTAATTCGCCTTCATCAGTCGGTCAACGAGTGGCAGATCAGTAATCCGTTCGAAATCGGACATCTCACAAACTCCTCAAAGTTACGGCGGGCGAGGACTTTCATTAGCGCAGGTATCTATTAGAACGTCCTGGACACGTTAGAGTCAATCCTCTTCTCTACGTGGCTGCGGCGCAAACGTAGGCATTTCACGGGAAGCGACTCTGTGAATCGCTCATCTGACGTTTTGCCGCTTGAACCATTTGGAGAGCCGCCCCACGTTGTGCAACAACTGCATCGGGTTGACCACGGTTGTCCAAACAACTCAGGCCCCTCACAATTGACAACCTTTTCTGAATAACGCCAAATCAGGGAGTGACGATGCAGAAAACAAAGTTTGCAATATTAGGTGCCGCGAAAATCGCAAGAACTATTGCGCCCCGTCTGCATTCGTCGCCACACAGTGAGTTGGTTGGTGTTGCCAGTCGCAATTCCGAAAAAGCCAATGCGTTTGCTGAAGAGTTCAATATCCCGCGGACGTGGGACAGCTATCAGGCCGCACTGGATGATCCGGAAATCGACGCCGTCTACATGCCGCTACCTCCGTCATTGCAC
>CAYZYB010000930.1:0-2788 GCA_964481505.1 uncultured Planctomycetaceae bacterium
ACTGAAAGCTCAACTGTGTGAATTCGCCGACGCTATTGAAGCTCCGGCAGTCGGTAGCTATTTTCGAATGCCCGTGGATCGTGTGTTTAGCATGCCTGGACGCGGCTGCGTCATCGCGGGGACTGTCTGGAGCGGAAGTGTCAGCGTCGGCGACAATCTGGAATTGGCAGACAGTGGTGAAGTCGTTCGGATTCGCGAAGTGGAAGTGCACGGTGAAGCTGTCGAGAGTTCAATAATTGGACATCGCACTGCTTTAAACGTCGCTGGCGTGTCTGCGAACGAAGTCAGTCGCGGTGACGATTTGATTCAGCCGGATGTTTTTCGAAAGTCGCAACATCTGTTGGTCGAACTGCAGACGTTTCGTGACGCTCCCGAACTGAAGTGTCCGGCAACATTGCAACTGCACCTCGCAGCTGCCGCCTGCAGTGCCAGAATCACGGGTGTCCGTCGTTTGCAGCCGTCGCAGTCGTCGGTTGTTGTCGTTGAAGCAGAACGGCCTGTCGTTGCGGCGTTTGGGCAGAAGTGCCTGTTTCGACTACCCTACCCCGTCGGAACTGTCGGCGGTGCCACCGTGCTGGCGACGCTTGGTGAAGAAACGAAACGCACACGCAAGTTGATCGAACTCGGCGAACGCATCGCGATGTCCGATGCCGTTGGCCGTCTTGTTGCTTGGGTAGAATTCCTCGGAGAAGTCGATCCGACGCCTGCATGGCTGGAATTACAGCTTGGGATTCCACCGGAAATTGCAGACGCTACTATTGCCGCGGCTGTCGAATCCGGCGATGTGCAGAAGCTGTCGAAGACGTCGCGGCTGGTTTCTGCGGCGGCAGGCGAACGCATCAAGCGTCACATTCTTGAGTTGCTGAATACGCACGCCGAAGAAACTCAGGACGCCTGGTTGGTGGAAGAATCTGCGATTCAGCAGTCGAAGAGTTTTGGTTCTTTCGAACTAATTCGATGGTGCTTAACTTCTCTTGTCGATGCGAAGACGATCGTTCGACTGGGCCGAGTGATCGCGGTGGCGTCTGACGAAAATTCGTTGTCGAAGAAACAACAGACGCGAATGGCTAAGATCATTGCCGCATTTGCTGGAAATCGTTCTCCTCCGACATTGAAGGATATTTCGGCACAGCTGGAGTTGCCTATCGACACCGTGACCTCGCTGACTCGCTTTGCTGTGCAAACGGGCATGCTTCTGGACACAGGCAACGGTTTGCTGCTGTCGGCCGAAGTTTTCACTGAGTTCTGCGATGAACTGCAGGAGTTGTTTGCAGAATCCCCGGAACGACCGGTGGCAGATATTCGTGACCGCTGGCAGGTGACTCGCAAACACGCGATTCCATTTCTGGAATACTGCGACCGCATGAATGTCACAAGTCGCCAGGACAGCGTTCGCATCGCTGGAACGGCACTCAGCGATTTCGTGTCCGTCACAGAGTAGATCTTAGATCTTTTCTGCCGGAAAGAATTTTCGCCGCCGGACGAAGGGTTGCGGCTTGCCAATGCCCATCCCGTCGCTCTTCCAGGGTTGCCCCACTAACGCCATTCGTTAGTCTGGTGGCAGTCGGCACATTGTCGAATCTCGTCGCAATTCTCAACAACAAAGAAATCATCGATGACGTATTTTAGATCAATCTTGTTCGCGGCCAGTTGCATGGCTCATTTGTGTTGCGTTTCGCTTTCTGCCCAGGAAACTGCGGCAGCAAAACCGGACGAAAAAGCTGACACCACTGTTAAGACTCGCACGATGAGAGCGGCTCCAGGGACGCCAACGATTGACGGCGAGATCGATGAAATCTGGAGCACGTCTCGGAAAGCAAAAACTGATCGGTATGTGGAAAGCGAATCAGAAACTCCAGCCGACGAAGCGGCCGTCGCGGAGTTCCGTTGTCTGTGGGATGCGAAACATCTCTACGTTTTGGCAGTTGTCAAAGACGGGGCATTGAGTGCCAGTGGAGAAGAAGACTGGCAGCAGGATTCTGTCGAAATATTTATCGACCAGAACATGGCAAGAGCAACTTCGTATGACGATGACGATGGTCAGTACCGCGTGAATTGCGAAGGCAACATCACCTACGGTCAGGTGCCAAAAGAAGCGATGAAGGCGACCGCGAAGAAAACGAAAACAGGGTATGTTGTCGAAGCGGCAATTGAACTCACAGCGATCACCGCAGAAAAAGGCGGCAAGATCGGCTTCGACGTCCAGGTTAACGACGACAGCGACAGTTCCGGCACTCGTGGTGCCATTATGAAGTGGAACGACGACACAAACGAATCCTGGCAGGACGTTTCTCGCCTTGGAACTTTGGTATTTGGGGCAGCAAAGAAGGCAAAGGTCAAAACCGAAGAGGACAATTAGGACTTCTGATTGAACCCCTGTTGTTCCGACAATAAGATGGGTTCTCCGGAAGTGATTGCGGTCTGGTGATCGTCGCGGTCTTCAAAACCGTTGAGGTGTGTTAACGCATGCCTGGTGGGTTCGATTCCCATCCACTTCCGCTAAGGCAGGGTTCGGAGGATTCTTTCCGACCCTGCTTTTTTGCTTTCACAACGTTAATTGCAGGGTCTTCTGACCGTTTGAGCGGTTCCTGTGTAGTCGGAGTGTTCTCGCCAATCCCCCCCCTTTTCTGACGTATTCTGCGGCACCCATTGCGACACTCGACCTTGTTTCGAATCAGGGTTATGTCTTCGCCCGACCTTGGTGTCCGTTGTGAATTCGGATGCCGCCTTGGCCCGAAACTCTTTCATCTCCTGAATGTAGTGATCTTCTGCAACGTCCTCTGTGTTC
>CAYZYB010000931.1:0-2787 GCA_964481505.1 uncultured Planctomycetaceae bacterium
GGTTGAGGCTTTTTATGAACGTTCGCCGTATCTGCAGCAGGATCACGAAGACTGTTATCAGCTGCTGGCCGATTATTTTCGCGTTGATCCCGCTTCCTGGCGGTGAAAATCGCTGCGGAAATAATGATTGTAGCCGCTGCAACAGACACATCTGGACTCCTGGGCCGGACACACCATACTCTTCTCCAAATTGTTTAATCCGCCGAGCTCGTGTGATGCGTAGACGGTAGGAAGGTTTGGCGCGGCGAACGCCTTCTTTTTGCTGAACCGTTTTCTTGCGGAAGAACTATCTCAATGCCCATAACGGAAATGAAAGATCTTGGACCGTGGCTGCAGTACCTGTCGGGGCTCACTGCGACTGCGATCATCGGCGCTGCGGTCTTTCATGTGTTTTTCTTTTTGGTGTTGTCAATGTGGTATCGCCGCGATCTGTCTGTCATCGCCGGTTGCCTTGACGATTTCACGCGCGGGCTTAAGCATCGCAGTGTTTTGGGTCGCAACGCGCCGCTAACAAATCAGATCGATGCTTTTGCGGAAGACATCAACGACGTGCTGCACGACGAAACTCGCGCGGAAGATCGCGCGGAGTGTCTGCGGCGGATGCACATTCTTGACGAACGCCGAAGCTATCTGGATTCGTTGTCGTTCGAAACAGCGGGCAACGTCGCGCGGACGATGATCGAAGCGTATCCGCTGGCCGGAGTGCTGGGAACGATTCTCGCCATCGGTTCGGCTCTGCAGCGGTCGGACGCGGCTGTCGATGCTGCGGCGACGATGTCCAGCATCGTGGGACGTTTCGGCGACGCGATTTGGTCGACATTCTGCGGACTTGCTGCCGCCATTATTTTGATGTTCATCAACAGTCTGTTGGAAACGCGGTTTGAGCGGCTGACGCAGAGTCGGTCGCATGTTCGCGACATGGTGGCGAAAGCCAAACGTGAACTGGCGCTCTCCGCAGTGCAGGAGACGACTGCGACAGATGTCGACGGGCCATCAGGCGGGAGTGCGTCCTGATGAAAGCCAGACGGCGGATGACATTCCAGCTGACACCGTTGCTGGATCTATTGCTGATCGTGATCTTTGCGCAGTACATGGAAGTCCAGCAGAAGGCTGAGTCTGCTCAGAGCAATTTACAACAGCAGCGCGCTGCATTGGTTCAGCAATTCGATGAAGGCAAAGCAGAACTCGAACGACAACGGCTTGAACTTCAAAGTCAGGTTTCGAAACAGTCGGCAACGCTGACGGAAACTCGTGAGCGATATGGCCGCCAATTCGAAAACATCGTCAGGCAGCATCAGCAGGCGGGGCAGACACTAGCGGATGCATTCAATTTGCCCGGCACAGTGATGGAAGAGATTCTGCGACTAAGAACAGACGGCAAGTCAACAGACGCGGCGAATCTGGAAAAGGCGGCCGAACGGCTCAAACAGATGCTCCCGCAACGCGGTGACGAATTGCTGCGATTCATGTTGCGATACAACGAAATGCAGAAGCATGTTTCTGTGTGGGAATTGCATATTCAGGACAATGGTCAGGCGACGTTTTCTGATGGTGAGCAAATCCAGCCGGTTTCGTTCGGAACTCAGGAAGAATTCGTTTCTCGAAGCTTTCAAAACAGTAAGTCCTTTACGGAGCCGAAGCCGCTGGTGATCATCCTGCTGACATACGGGGACACTCAGGCAGGACAGCTTGCGCGAGCCGTCGATGGGATGCCGCAACTGATGGAACAACTGCGCCGTGACGCTGGCAACGCACGCTGGTTCGATTATTCACTGATGGGGTTCCGACCGGCCGGGCCACTGTTTGGCCGCCAGAAAGAATAACTCTATGCCCGCAGACACTCCGACTTCGGCAGTCGGCGAGCTCTTAAAAAGCCGAGAGCTTCTTCGAAGTTCCGTGCTGTCTCAGAAGGATGTTGTTGTTGAATCCGACGCCTATATTGAGAGCGGCCCCGTGGAACGTCGCGACCTGTCAGTTCTTGAGTCCTCGGCCTCGATCTTGGTCACAATGTCTGTCATACTGAGCCCGGTTTCTGTGATCGCCTTGTATGCGCTGCCGTTCCTTTTATTCATGGTGGGCGTGGCTTGGTTGTTTGGCTTGCTACTTCAGTTTTTGCGGGAGTTTTTAGCAGGCTCTTAATTGCTCGCTGTTTGGACAGACATCATGAATTCGAAACGTCCCAGTGTGATGAAGTCCACCGCCAAAGCTGGTGCTGGTGGCGCGATTGCCGTGGCCGCCGTGCTAGCGTTATTGTTTCTTCGCGGCGGTGCCGGAACCCCAGGTTCCGGAAGCGAATCTGAGACCAGCAATCAACCGAGCCTGGCGTCGACAAACAGCCCGCCGACCAGCACGGACACCGAACCCGCGTCGACTGCGGCAACCCCGGATTCCACGGGCGGCCTGACACAGGACGAAGAACTCGCCCTGTCAGATAAGGTGCTCACGATTCTGGTAGATGAACGCTCTTATTTGCTGGCGATTCCGACGGGTGAGGATTTTTTATATCGGCCGACAGAGCTTGCACGTTTGCTGGAACTTGCCAAACTGGCAGAAGGCGACAGCAACGGAATTCGCGTTCGTATTCTGCAGCGTGAAACGGCTCGAGTTTCGGCTAAACAGGAGCTCGAAAATCAGCTCGCGCAAGCTGGCGTCGGTACAGATGCGGTTTACTTACAGTCTGAGTTTATTCCGTAGGATCTGGCTGCCGCATATTGCGTCCGGCGAGCACCGCTTGAATGTCGATACGAATTTGTTGTCGACTTCGCCGGTGTCATACCGATTCAAAGT
>CAYZYB010000932.1:0-2786 GCA_964481505.1 uncultured Planctomycetaceae bacterium
CGCTCAATATCAACAAAATAACAATGCCATGCACCGGAATTGGGCATTCACCCAAGTTAAACATGGAAACCCAACCCGCCCAATCCGGTGATGGCGGGCGTTATTTGTTTCAGTGCTCGTACAGGTTCGTGATATTGCGCGGACGGAATCGCATTCTTGAAAGACGTCGCTTGTCGGCTGATGGCCGCTGTCGTGTCTTGGTTGCCGGAAGTCGCCTCGTTATGTCCGGAGCCACTGTTGTTCACCGAATTATTGCTGCGGTTGAAAGCTGTCCGGTGTGGCAAGTTGGTTCAATCTTCGCCAAGCCGACAAATTGCTGCGATTCACGCGTGTTCCGTTGCTCCGGCGCCCGAAGCTCCCAGGCAGACAAAAAGAATCGCATCCAGGGCTTCCAGTCAGTCGCCACTTGTGTAAACTGATTTCTGTGCAGCGTCGTCTTTTTCAGCCACGCTAAATATCAGCAAAATAACAATGCCATCCACCGGAATTGGGCATTCACCCAATCTAAACATGGAAACTCAACCCGCCCAATCCGGTGATGGTCGGCGTTATGTTGCAAGGCCGCCATGGACACAATACACGGGCCGTTCGAGCTTCCCACAAGTGAAACCGATGACCCGGAGTTCACTGCGTTGCTCAGCAACTTCTTCGGTTACTTTGCCAACGAGTGCTCAACCCTCCCGGTCATCGTCTTCCAGGCCGACAATTGGTTCGGTGATCGCTGGCTGGGATTTGCAGGCGTCTACAAAGGCCTCGCTGGTGTTCGCAACCGTTCACTCAACACCATACTCCCAATACCGCCGTTTCGCCCCAGCCGAATTCGGTCTGCACAGTCCTTCGAACTAAGTGACGACCGCGCCTATTACTGGCATAAGGATGTTAGCCCCAGTGTTTGGCATCAAGAGAAGAATGGCGGTCAGTTTAGGCATTTCATCTCCAACTCGCTCTATTTCTATTACTCCGGCAATACAGTGTCGAACACAACCGCGTCAACAATGCTGTACCACGTCGATAGCGATTCGTATAACGCCTGGTACGTGATGTTCAGCAAGTCATCCGGATGGCGTGTTGCAAAATGCAAAAATATTGGGCACGATCTATGCTCAAGCCTCGTTAGCCAGCATTACGCCGCAACGGCAACATAACAATAAGATGCACGGGAATTGTGCATCGCTCGCAACTTTCAAATCAAAGCCAAACGTCACAATCCCGTGATCTTTGGCGTTATGCAGTAAACAATAGTGGCTATATTTCACTCCATCATCGAAGCAGTCGAGCAGCAGAGACCGGGATACGCTGCGAGCATTGGCTACACGCCTGATGAGACCGAAGCGCCGACAGGGATTCCCGACGGTCTGGGTTCGATCTTCAACTTCGCAATCGGTACTCCACATGGAGTCGCAGATCAAAGAATGATGGACCTACTACCGGGGTATCGATTAATGCTCGCATCTGAAATCCCAGCAGTCCGGCAGCAACTTCAGGACTTTTATGGCGCTGATGATCTGTTCAATGTCCAGTCGCGCACGCCATTTCTCGCGAACTATTCCAGCGATTACTACCTGGCTGATGACGATGACAACGGCGTCTATTGGCTCGATCACCAAGGCGGCACATCGCGGGTATCTCCAAATGTTGATACATTCCTGCGTACAACGCTCCGGTGCTACCAGCAGGGGGCGTATCGCATGGCGTCAGACGGCATGCTCGAAATGGATGATGAACTTGAACTTCAAATTGCACTCAGGCTGAATCCGGATTGCGATTACTGGCTGGAGTAAATCCGGAAATTCTGCATAACAAAAGTGTGAACCGGAGTGGCGATTCACGCCGAATTTGATATCAACGTCAACCGTCGCCCCCCGGTTACTCTAAACGTTATGCAGCATGCGCCGAGCAGCACTAAAAGGGGCTTTTGTATCCTTGGCGATTACCGCTGTGGTTGCCCTTCGCGGGTACCTATACGAGCCAGCATTCTATTGGCCGTATTATTTGCTCTACCCAGCAGGTTTGGCAACGTTTGGCGTTTACGGAGACGGTGGTACTGAGTCCGCCCGACTCAACTGCACCATATTCTTCCTCATTTTGATCAACGGCGGTACAGGTGCTGTCATAGGTGCTGCAATAGAACCGGTTACCGCTTGGGTCGAACGTCGGCGATCCAATCGCCTTGTTCAGCCTCCTATTCCCGAGTACTCTTGCCGCCTGTCTCCCCGGTCAACACTGAAGCCTCCCGATAATGGCAGTACGCCGCCTTAAAGCTCTGAGTGACGGATACGTCGCCACCGCCACGGAAACCGTCATAGCGACGTTGAGGCCTCGAAAGTGCCGTGTAACGAATTGTGTCAGTACTAGTAGGTCAGGCTTTGCCTGACGAACAGTATGTCCACACGCGGTTACATGTTGAACAGCTGTAGAACATCGTTGAACTATTCCGTCAGGCAAAGCCTGACCTACGGCTACTTGTATGTTGTTGCTCTTCTTTCATTCCCACGGTCACATGTTTCATGTGTTTTGACGGTGACCGGTTTTCGACTTGTGTTTCGATGGAGCCATTGAAACGCGATTCCGTAGCACAGAATGGTGATGAGCATCAACGTGCCGGACGTTGTGATCGCTGGTCCGAGTTTCGAATAGAAGGACGCTTCTGTTGAAAAGACGACCCCGCAGACAATGGCAGGAGTTATCGACAAGACGATTAGCACGAGCGTTTTTTGCCACGCAGAAACTTGTCGCGTCGACACGGCTCCTTCGGGAGTGTTGTACAGATGAGCGGCACCTAAGAC
>CAYZYB010000933.1:0-2786 GCA_964481505.1 uncultured Planctomycetaceae bacterium
GTATACAACATTGTTTGGGGCGCCGTGGCGATCGTTGCTCCCATGGCGATGTTTCGAATTGCAGGCGCTGATCCATTGCCCGCTTACCCGGAACTATGGCAGTGCATCGGTATGATCGTGGGGGTCTACGGTGTTGGCTATGCGATTGCTGCGCGGCACCCTTTTGTTCACTGGCCCATTGTACTCGTTGGTCTTTTGGGAAAGGTCTTCGGGCCCATTGGTTTTCTGTTTGCCGTCTCTGCTGGCCGACTGCCCGCAGGATTCGGTTGGATCATTCTTACGAATGACATCATCTGGTGGATTCCCTTTACACTCATCTTGTGGCACGCAGCACGGCATCATCAGGCACACACCGAGCGATTGACTGTACGTCCACCGGCTGCTCCGATTGACCCGCTGGGACGCATGCTAAGTCAGAGGGGAGCGAGTATTCTGGAGCTGTCTCGTCGATCTCCTTTGCTCGTGGTTTTTTTGCGGCATTCTGGTTGTACGTTTTGTCGAGAAGCTGTCAGTGACATTGCTGAACATCGAAAGCAGGTTGAAGACCTGGGAACGAAGATCGCTTTCGTGCACATGGGGCAATCAGAACCCGTGGAATTGCTTCGCAAGTACGAATTGACGGATTTACATTCGTTTCGTGATCCGGTCTGCAGCCTGTATGACACGTTTGGCTTGAGGATGGGGTCGTTCAATCAGTTGCTGGGGCCCCGTGTTTGGTGGCGTGGGTTTTGCGCGTGGTTATCCGGTCACAAACAGGGAAGTTTTGACGGAAACATCTTCCGAATGCCGGGCACATTTTTGATGCACAACGGAGAACTCGTGCGAGCTTATCGGCATCGATCAGCGTCAGACCGTCCGGACTATGTTCGAATGGCAACGTTGCCGGAAGACGAAACCGATCCGCACTGCGAAGTCGGGCAGAACGCACCGCTGAAGTCTCTGATTTGAATCAGCGTCGCAATCGGCGACGAATCGTTCGTCGGCGTGGGACGCATCTGATCGGGCAGCAATCACTGAAATGCGGAGTGATGCAATTCGACGATTGGCTTGGTGGTGGGCAACAGTGCTCAACAACCAGTGGCATGGCCAAAACGGAATCTCGCACGGCGGGGCTCTGCATCGTTGTTTTGACTTGAAGCCCGCGCATCGTGCCCACAACTTCTCGGCGCGTGTTCACCTCAACACGAGTTCGCACGCCTGACGGCGAAAACAGCGTTGCCGTCAGGATTCCGTCGTCTCCGATTGAAGTTGTGGCAGTGTCATTTCGATGCCTGTGGCTAAACGTTGTTAGCTCCGTCATGAGTTTGCGAAAGGCGTCCTCAAAGCCAGCTGTCTTTTTCCAGACGTCTGTGTTGTAGTCAAAGAACGAAACGGTTTCAGCGCCAGCCAACATGGCCTGATACGCCATGACTCGGAGTTCATCGATTTCCGGCAGTTTATTTTCCGGCGGAAGAACCCAGGTTTGAAGGATAACAACCAGCGGCAATTCTCGCTGAGCGATTGTCATCAGCTTGCGACTGCGGTGTACCATAAAGAAAACATCATCAAGCGGCGCCTCATGCAAATCGGGGTATGGCATGATACGCATCACATCTGCTGCTTCATACAAAAGTGAGAAGTACTGGTAGTGTTCTTCGCTCCAATTCGCCATTGGGCCCCAGTGAGAGATTTCGAGACGTGTTCCGGGGAATTCACTTCGAAACTTCGGTTTCAGGTCTTCATAGAGATCGATGTAGTAGCCAAACGGCGTGTCCGGCGAATTGCGTCCGGGTTCGTCCATCACGCTGAAACCGATCAATGCCTTTGGGTCGACTTTTCGAGCCCGCTCGATTCCTTTTTCGATGTCTTGCGGTTTGGATTTATCGATCCACCAATTGGCGAGTACGACCTTGAGCCCTGCTTTCACAGCGGCACTATGCAAGTTGGGCCAGTCCAGAATCACCTGAGTAAACCCCATCGACTTGAGTTCGTGAAGTGCTTCTGTGGAGTGCGGGCTGTACATTTCAAACCGCTGCGGAATGCGGGCGGTGATTGGGACGTCAATGTATTCGGCGTTGCTCAGCCGGCGCTGTTTCTGTTTGTCGCTGAGTTGGTAGACGTCGGCAGACTTCAGTTCCGGTTCAGCAGAAGCCTGTGCCGACGCGACCGGTAGTGCAAAGACTGTGTACAGAAACAGGCAGAAGACGCCGCAGCTTTGGTGGAATATTCGCACGAAAAATCCTCTCGACCTTCGAAAAATTAACGCCGTCTTGTCCACGCGACTGTGCCGGGACCGATAAGATCTTCGACTGAACATCTGCGGATGCCGTTTTGTCGCAGCTAGAGCGTAATTAGAAACAGCAGCATACCATGAGCAAATTTGAATCTGTTAACGTAATCAAGGCGGCTAACGTCTACTTCGATGGCAAAGTCAGCAGTCGTACGGTTGAATTTTCTGACGGCACGACGAAAACGCTAGGCCTGATGCTGCCCGGAGAATACACATTTAATACTGACAAACCTGAACTGATGGAAATCACGTCCGGAAAAGTTTCTTACTGTTTGTCTGGCGAAGAAACATGGCACGATGTCAGTGGCGGTTCTGACTTCAATGTGCCGGGAGCTTCTTCGTTTCAGATTAAGGTCGAAGAGATCACCGACTATATCTGTTCGTTTCTGGAAGCGTGATATCCGAAACGCGGCTCTACGGTGATTCCCGTATTCTGCTTGTTGCTACAGTTTCATTCGCAGAATTCGGTTATGGCTGGTGTCAACGACATACAGCCAGCCTTTTTCCCAGCATACAC
>CAYZYB010000934.1:0-2784 GCA_964481505.1 uncultured Planctomycetaceae bacterium
CCACGCTGGCCACCGCCGCCACGTTGACCGCCACCTTGTTGACCACCACCGCCGCCTTGACCGCGTTCGCGACCAGGGCCGTACTGGCGATTGGTCGGCTTGGGAATTCCGCCAGGTGCTCCCTGCCCACGATTGAAACTGTAGGTGCGAGAATTACGGTCTACGTCTTTGAATGCGATCACGTATTCGTGCGACAACGCCAGGCACATGCCAGGGGCACAGGCGTAATAGTGAATTTTGATCTTCACGTCGTCAGGTGTTTTGTCGGCATTCACCTTGAGCTTGAACTGACGAGGTTCTGTATCGCTGTCGCCGGGGCCTTTATTCGCCTGGCCGATTGCAGGATCAATCGTCACGCCTTCCGGCAATTCGAATTCGTACTTCATTGGGTCAGTCAGATTGTTCCAATGAGCATCATGAATTGGGTCCGGGAAAAATCCCAGGTACAGGTCTCCCTTGCCCGTTTCCAGTACCGACTTTTCGGCTTCCGCTCGCATTTTAACGTAGTAAGTGTCTTCGGGTTTGGTCGGAGTCGATTTCAGGATGACCAGGCCTTGAGGTCGTTCGATGCGAATATCGTTTGTGATGTTCTTAGGCGGAAATCGAGGCATTTCGGGGAAGTCCA
This sequence comes from uncultured Planctomycetaceae bacterium, assembly GCA_964481505.1. Lineage (GTDB taxonomy): Bacteria > Planctomycetota > Planctomycetia > Planctomycetales > Planctomycetaceae > Fuerstiella. The sequence goes on from CAYZYB010000934.1 coordinate 626, forward strand.
TGTCCTGCGCGGATGTTGGATTTTCCACTGGGCCAATCAGATCAACCAGGGCTCGACGAAGTCCATCACCATTCATGCGATCCGCCGCGTAAACGATCTCTGAATCCGGCCCAATCACAACGATGGAATTCGAATTGGTTCGCATGGCGACTCGAAACGAATCGTCGATCGTGTCCATGATCCATGGGACGCTTGTGCCGAGTCGTTCTTTGGCTTCGGCAACGTGCATCAAACGTTCTTTTGTATTTTGAGGCTGCACATAGCCTTCGCGTTCAGGGTGTCTCAGGCTTTGATAGATGTAATAAAACTGCACACCTTTTTTCTTGTAGTCCGCTGCTGTGGCTTCCAGTTCTTTGTAAGCAATCAGGAACTCGGGACATGTCATGCAACCCGTTTTAATGACGGTGTACTTTCCTTTGATCAAGTCACGCACTTTGATCGGCGTGCCGTCCGGCAGATGAGCATCTGTGTCTGGTAGCTGCCCTTCGGTGACCATAATCGGAGTTCGAGGAGGTCGTTGCCCTTGACCGGGACCGCCCTGGCCTCTGCCGCCCTGACCGCCGCCACCGCGCTGTTGTTCCTCGCCCGCCTTGGCCCGCCTGACCGCGACCGCCCTGTTGTCCCTGAGCACGACCGCCCTGCTGACCACCCATGCCGGGGCCACGTCCCTGAGCTCCACCGCCGCCGCCACGTTGCCCTCCGCTCAACTGGTATTCCTGGCGAGTCAACTGGCCATCATTATCTCGGTCAAGCTTCTGAAGTGCGGCGGTCGCCGCAGCCACTTCATCCGGAGTCAGGATGCGATCACCGTTGGTGTCCAGAGCGGACAGAAGCGGGCTGCCACCAGCTGCCGGGCCGTTGCCGCCTGCACCACCGCGCTGAGCAAGACAGGGATCCACACACACCACGGCAACCAGAATCGCGAGAACTTTCATCGATAGACTTTGAGTCATTTCTATTCACCTTAGCAGCAATAAAAAACAGCGACACAATCCGCATTTAAACGAACGCCTGCTGCCCCAAACACCGCTGGCTGAAAACAATATCGATAAAATGACAGAATAAGCGAAAAAATCGACAAAATAGATCGGGAGATATTTGTGTGTTTACACACAGTTGAGAGAGCTAAAGCGAGTGGGACATGTGCCGTGAATTTTGTGGTTGGTATCTCGTCAATTTGTGAAACCTGGGGCAGATCTTAATCTGACCGATCAGGAGGGTTTCATCCTGGAAAATCGACATAAAAATCGAATCGGGTCAGGTGGAACAGCTTCGGCTGGGAGCAGCGAAACTCACAAGCCAACAAAAGCAGGCCGGTCCTCGTGTCTTGACGTACTGCTGCTCACGAGCGGTCAGTTGTGAATTACGGCTCTTCGCCCGGACGCGGTGGTCGCGTTTCGATTGCGAGAGCCTTGCCTGTCCAGAGAACGAGCAGATCTTCCGTCGACCAGAACTCGTATCCCCGTGAAGGGTCTCCCACGACGTGGTAGTCGCCAAGCCGCCCAAAATAGACGGCCGAATGTGCTATGCCGGGAATCCAACCGCCGTTTTTTTCGTAGCGCGGACTTTGCTCTGCCACCTCTTTGCTAAGTTGACAGCACATCAGCACGGGGTGGGTCGTGGCCAGAGCTTCCAGATCGTCCAGGTTGCCTTCGTGGAATCGTACCTTGTGACGAGTGCCCAATAATTGTGTCGAAAGCCCGTGGTACAGCCCCAGCCAGGTCGTCCCCGATTTTGTAAGGCACAGCTGAGCCATTTCCTGTTCCGTGGTTTCGATTCCCAGCGTGAATAGAATTGTCGCAGCTGACGCGGCAGAACAGGTGTGCGGCGTCGTCTGGCGGCACACCGGCCAGACGAGTGGTGGCTGGGCAAGCTGCCAATTGTTTTCGCACCTGGGTGGCGTCTTCGGGATGAAGTACATCAGCGAATAAACGGCCGCCACCAGCAGCAGAACCATCACCGGCAACCGCCGAACGATCGATTCCATTGACGGAGTTGCAGGAGCTTCTTTTTCCGAACGTTCAGCCGCAACACTCATGTCCGTGTGGACCGGTTCGAGTCGCAGCCAAACGACAGCACCGAGCGACGCCAATAGCGGTGGAAACCAATTCGACAGTACGATCACCGACGGAAGCGGAATCCAATACACAATCCAGAGC
>CAYZYB010000935.1:0-2783 GCA_964481505.1 uncultured Planctomycetaceae bacterium
CTTGGTTGTTGTGCTTTTTCATGGGTTCCGACGCCTGTTTCCGCCGTACTAACCGCACTCTGGTTGTCTGCCAACATGGTTTTTACGCAAGTCCGCGGCTTCGTCGTTGGAGCATCTTCTGGTTTGCCATGTCGGTCTTTTCGGTGACGTGCTTTGGTTTGATAGAAATTTCGGATCTCAGCTTGTGTGCAAAAGTTCATCGCCTGGCGGGATCAGTCGGAAGGATCCTCATAGAGAATCCGTTCGAGCGCCTTCACATGGGAACGAAAGGCCTTGCGCCCTGAGTTCGTCAGTGCCACGAACGTTTTCGGGCGTTTGCCTTCGAACGTTTTTTCAATGTCGATGTATTCTGCGTTTTCCAGTTTTTGTAAATGCGAACCGAGATTTCCATCGCTCAGCTCAAGCAGTTTCGCCAGCGAGCCGAAATCGATCTGTTCCGCTCGACTCAATGACATCAACGTCGCCATGATTCGCAGTCGAGCCGGTTCGTGAATGAGTTTGTTGAGTCCGCTCACACTGCCCACAGCCGTTTGATCATCAGTCCCGAGAACATCAACGAACCGCCGCCGACAACCGCCATCCAGAGTTTCAATTCTCATTTGGCTCTCCCACGCAAAACACTCTGCGGCACAGAGTGAACGGAGGCAGGTCAAGCGTCAACAGATAATTCAGGAGAATGCAACATCCACCACGGCTGGAAATGTCGTCTCGCTTAGGTTCGAATGCCTGCGCCCAAATTAACGGCGATGGGCGAATCAGACCTTTGCCTTCGGTATACTGAAGAACGTTGACTGCTCGGGCACCAAGTTTGACGACCAGCACAGGGGGAGTATTTGTGTAAGCTATAAGTGATCTCTGCGGGATCAATCAATAAACGTGACCGCTTTAAGCCTCTAACAGCGATCAGATTGAAAACCTGTTTCGACTTGTCTCGTTCATTTGAACCTTGAAGAAACCTGAATGGTAACCATGAAACTTCGACACGCACTGAAAACGCTGACCCTCAGTTTGCTCGGAATGGCCTCCATCGCCCCGGCGGAAGAGAAGCCGAACATCGTCATCATTCTCACAGATGACCAGGGCTATGCTGATGTCAGCTACAATCCGCACTCCCCGCCGGAAGTCAGTACACCGAATATCGATGCCCTCGCGCATTCGTCCATCATTTGTACTCAGGGCTATACCAGTGGGCACGTGTGTTCGCCGACGCGTGCGGGACTCATGACTGGTCGTTATCAGCAACGATTCGGGATCTACACTGCAGGAGAAGGAGGCTCAGGCGTTCCGCTTGATGAAGTGTTCATTCCCCAGCGACTCAAACCAGCCGGTTACGTCTCTGGTGCATTGGGTAAGTGGCATCTTGGGCTCACTAAAGATTACCACGCCATGAATCGAGGGTTCGATGAGTTCTATGGCTTTATGGGACGCGGGGCACATCCCTATTTTGACCACTCAGACATGGACCACCCGATCTATCGTGGCCTGAAACCCATCAAAGAAGAAGGCTACCTCACCACTCGAATCACTGAGGAAGCGGTCGGTTTTATTGACCGCCACAAGGAAGAACCGTTCTTTCTTTATGTCGCTTACAACGCAGTGCATGCTCCACCGGAAGCCCCCGAAGAAGACATCAAGAATGTTACCGGCGACAAGAAACGCGACACGCTCATGGCCATGATCAAGCATCTTGATATGGGAGTCGGCGAGATTGTGAACTCGTTGAAGCAACACAATATTTTTGACAACACACTGTTGATCTTTCTCACAGACAACGGCGGCTCTAAAACCATGAGCGCCAACAACGCGCCGCTTCGCGGCTTCAAGCAAATGGACTACGAAGGCGGAGTCCACGTCCCGTTCATTGTGTCGTGGCCCGCTCAACTGGAATGCGGGAAGAAGTGCGACGTTCCCATGTGGTCGATTGATCTGTTTGCTACCGCTCTCGACGCTGCCGGGCTTCCCATGCCGAAGGAAAACGAAAAACCGTTGGACGGTAAAAGCATTCTGCCTGCCCTCAAAGGTGCAACCGAAAAACTGCACGACGATTTGTATTGGAGTTCCGGGGGTGAAAAAGGAAAGTGGGCCATTCGTTCCGGGAATTGGAAACTGGTCGCAGAGAAACGTCGTATTGAACTCTTCGATCTCGAAAATGATCTCAGCGAAACCACCGACCTTGCTGCAAAGCACCCCAAAGTGGTTTCCGAACTCACCGACAAATACAACACATGGCTCGACGAAATGGCGGACCCGGTCAGCAAGCAGGAAAAACGCTGGAATCCTGATGCCGGCGCACCAACCAAAAAGATGTCAAAAGAAGAAAAGAAAGCGGCGCGTGAAAAAGCGAAAGCAGAGCGCATCAAAGCACGTGAAGCAAAGCAGAAAAGCCCAGCTCCTGAATCATCGAAATGACCTGTTCAGAAGGGAGTCGTCCCAAAGTTTACACCCGCTCCAAAAGAGGTTTCAAAACCCGTATAGGAATCGTTTGATTCCGGCGTTTCGGAACGCTTTTTTGTGTTCCGTAGCAGGGTTTTGAAACCGGCTGAAACAACCAACTGGATATTCTGCTCATAGCAAGATCGTGATCGCAACGGAGGACAGCACCGAATACACTGTGGTGTTGTCAAGGGTGGGCTATACGCAACCCAAAAACTCGGAATCAAAGCTGAACCCGTTGCTGCCTGTTTTCTTCTGCTCGTCTTCGTTCTTGGCGCTAACAACCTCCATGATACGATTCTTTTTCATTCTCTGTGCGTGTGTTTCCATGTCGGCGTCCGCTTCAGCAG
>CAYZYB010000936.1:0-2776 GCA_964481505.1 uncultured Planctomycetaceae bacterium
GTCCAATAATGTGGGTGGCAACCGGCTTCCGACCATGGAAAAAGAAAAAATCAGTCGGCGACAACGACAAAATCAAAATCGACGATCTTCATCGAATCGATTTTCATGATCAGCATTGCATCATTCGATCCAGATACGATGGCTGGCCTGACGTCAACCGCCCGTCCGCGGCGATCATGCAACGGCTAAATGCGTACTACGCCATTCCGCCTACTGGTCAGGAAACTCAGCGAAACTACCGCACATCAGTGCCTGGCCCGCACTCACCGCCTTTCGATATTCAGCAGATCCATGTATCGATGAGCAGGAATAGCTCCATCGGTGTGTCTTCCACGTTGGTCGTTGCTGATCGCATGAAAACGACGCCCCAAGACTTGCCACAGACCGTCCGGCAGCGAGCGAGCGAACTGCGAAAATCAACTTCGCGGGGACCGATCACTAACGTGCATGTGAATCTTTCAGTTCCGCCCGAACAACTAACGCCCAACGCAATTCAAGCGATTGCTGCGTGCCCTGCCCCTGGCCTCTTCGTGCCCGTGCTTCCCGGAATGCAACCAGGCCAACAGGAAGAGTGGCGACTATCGCAACAATTTGAAATGCCAATCGTCAACGACGACGCTCGCCCAGCTGTCGGCAAGTTTGTCGCTGAGCTTCCGTCGGGCGAGTCTATCGAACTGGCTGGCATCACCGCCGGGGCTCGAGACCAGCAAACTGCGTGGACGGCAGATGGAAGGCCAATTGCGAAAGTCTCACGCGACTGGAGATATGGTATTACGCATCGAGAAGTCCCAATCTATGGAAACACATTAAGTGAGGAACAGAGCCCGCAGGCTCGACGCATGCTGATGCGACTCTCCGGATTTACTGCAGGAACCTCCGTGCGTTGTGACCTTCCTGGCACAATTGGGGACGGCATTCTGGCTGCTCGTTTTTCTGGGCTACCAATGCAATATGCTCCAATCGGTATGAGACCGGAATCGCCACTACGCGGAAGAACGAGCCGCGTGTTCCTGCGGTTGACGGCCACCGCCTCTTCAGCAAACAGCAGTTCGGCCGAGTCCGATATCGGGAACGCCACATTCCGCATTTCGAACGAACGATGGGGGAAGTGGCTACAGATTTCCGTTGAAACAGGGGCGATCGAAAACCCGCTAACACCAACGGATTTGTACCCATCACTCTACAACCGATTTCAGGTCCGAGAGATCGGCCAGCCCCATTCCGCCCCATGGCCGGACGCTCCGTCTTTGTTGCTGCAGGTTTCGCAAGAAACATTCAAACTATGCGCGTACGAAATTCGGGCGATCGACTCGAATGGCCAGATGTACGGCGTAGCAACAACAAACCTGCATCCGGACAACACGTACCAGATTCCATCTGGCACGTGGCCATTGTCAGTCAGAGCTCCAAATGGCACCAGGCTTGAGCGGTACGAACTTCGCCTGCGGCCTTATCGCTATCTGGCCACTCTTAGTGAAGTCGCCCTGAACTCAAATACCAGGTCAAAAGTGAGGACAACAGTGACGACCTATCCTGCACCGGCAGATGCGAAGAATGACAACCGCCACAAGAAATGACACGCACTGCACAATGTGCAACACGGCAGCAACGGGCACGATACTCACTTCATTGGAATTCCGTTGCCAGATGCGCTGACGGTCGCCAATCAAAATTTCTTCGCTGGCAATATGCATCCGCGCGACTAAAACCCGAGTTATCTGGCTACTGTCGGCCATACCAATCGTAACTTAGGCATTTTCGGCGAGATGACTCCCATGAAGCGAATCCTTACGGCATTTTTGCTACTGACCTCAACGTTCACCTTCGCTGCCGAACCGGAAACGTGGCCACAGTGGCGCGGGCCGAATCGGGATTGCCAGCTGTCGCCGCGAAACTGGCCGACAAGATTAAGCGACCAAAACCTGAAACAAACGTATCGCGTCAACCTGGGGGAAAGCTATTCCGGTCCAATCGTCACGGCGGATCGCGTGTTCGTGACGGAGACCATTGGCAAAACCGAAACCACCAAAGCACTCGATCGCGCGACCGGAAAAGAAATCTGGAAGAAGACCTGGGACGGATCGATGACCGTCCCTTTCTTCGCCGCGGCCAACGGAAGCTGGATTCGTTCAACGCCAGCGTATGCAGACGGACGACTGTTTGTGGCGAGCATGGAAGACGTGATGGTTTGCCTGAATGCTGCCAATGGCGAAGAGCTCTGGCGAAAGGATTTCCGCAAAGAATTCGGAACAAAGAATCAGTCGTTCGGATTTGCGTGCTCACCGATGGTCGAAGGGGATCACGTCTTCGTGCAATCTGCGGCGGGACTCATCAAGATGGATTGTGCAACCGGAAAAACGGCCTGGCAGGCACTGAATGAAAACGGCGGCATGATGGGTGGAGCGTTCTCATCACCCGTTGTCGCGGAAGTCGCTGGCAAGCGGCAGCTGGTGGTACAGACGCGTCAGAAACTGGCCGGTGTCGACATCGAATCGGGATCGGTCCTGTGGTCAGTGGATGTGAAAGCGTTCCGCGGGATGAACATTCTAACGCCAACCGTCATCGGCAATCAGATCTACACCAGCAGCTACGGCGGCGGATCGTATCTGTTCGAAGTCACTCAAGAGAACGACACGTTTTCCGTGGCCGAAAAATGGAAGACCAAAGCCGAGGCGTACATGTCGTCTCCTGTGGTCGTTGACGGAAACATCTACGTCCACCTGCGGAACCAGCGCATGACGTGCATTGATCCCGCTTCCGGCGAATCGCCCTGGAC
>CAYZYB010000937.1:0-2772 GCA_964481505.1 uncultured Planctomycetaceae bacterium
GACAGCTCGACAACACTCTGATCATCGCAACTTCCGATCATGGCATGCCGTTTCCGCGCGTCAAAGGACAGATCTACGACGACGGCTTCCACATTCCGTTTGTTGCTCGCTGGGGCGATCGCATCAAACCCGGCCGCACGGTCACCGACTTCATCACGTTTCCAGATCTGGCGCCCACACTGATGGAAGTCGCTGGCCTGCCGCTGCACAAGCAGATGACCGGCAACAGCTTTGTTCAGCAGTTGCTGGCCGACGGTTCCGGCCGCATCGACGATTCACGCGATCACACGCTGCTGGGCAAAGAACGTCATGACATCGGCCGCACCGACGGCGATTTGCTGTCCGTTTCGTATCCCGCGCGAGCGATCCGGAACGACAAGTTCCTGTACGTACACAACTTCGAACCACAACGCTGGCCGGTCGGTAATCCGGAGTACGATTTTCTGAACTGCGACGCCTCACCCACGAAACAGTTTTTGACGGAACTCTCGCAAAGTAATCCGCAGTATCGCTTCTACGAAATGAGTTTCGGCAAGCGACCGCAGGAAGAACTTTACGACATGAACGCCGACCCGGACTGCGTCAACAACCTGGCCAACGACCCGCAATACGCAACCACAAAAGCCGCACTCTGGAAACAGCTCACCGCCGAACTGACCGCTCAGGGCGACCCGCGAATCCTGGGCAAAGGCGAAATCTTCGACTTCTATCCGTACTGCAAAATCGACCGCCAGCAGAAGCTGTACAAGAAGCCGGACTACGATCCGGTGAAGGTGTTTGAAGAGAAGTTTGGGCACAAGTAGCCCTTAGTAAAAATCATTCGGCAGTTGCTCGCCGCCGTTCTTTGAAACGGCAGCATTCAGAGTGTCCACGGTCAAATCGTGGGGAACAAAACGAACGCTACCGTCTGCTCTGAGGGTGTGTAGCCCGTCGACATGATTGGCATTGGCTTCGGACACAGAGCGACGCAGGTCGGTCAAAAATTCCGCAGGAGTTACGTCCTGCGGGCTCAGCCAATTCACGGCATGCTGGCACACTTCCGCAACAGCCAGTGTGTGATCCCTGGGGTCACAAACTTCATGGAGTGCCGATGGAGTCGCTCCATCAAAAACGGCTCCTGGTGCAACGATCGCTACATAGTTGGTGAGCCGAGACAGGTGCTGGCCTTCCAGTGAGTCATGAGCGACACCTTTTGCGAACGCGGGGCAACCGTAAACATCAGGCATTTGATCGTGGAGAAGAGAATTGCGAGGTCCATCCCACGGTTCGTCAAATTGGTATTTGTCGTAGAGTGCCTGATAATCCATAAACGGCAAAATCAACACTCGCCAACTATGCATCGGACGCCCATCGGAATCCACAACGACTGCGGGAGGAAACGAGCCGTAAACATCGTGATAGCAGTGCAGGCCGAGACCAATCTGTTTTAGATTATTCTTGCAGTATTTGCGTAGAGTGTCACCGCGTGGCTCGTGCATTGATGGACGGAAGAGCGCAATCAAGACCACCATGATAGAAAGTACCATTACCGCTTCCACCCAGGAAGTGCTCTTCTTTTCACGCAGCAATTTTTTGACCGAGGGTTCAGGTGACTGATCAGGATTCGGACTATCAGTGGACATGGCTGGCGGCTCCCGGATTTCGGTTCGTCACATGATAGAAGAGCTCTTTAGTGTACGTATCCGTCTGGCTAATCTTGCCTTTTTCACATGCGAACACTTCCTCGAACTGACGCCCGAGGCTAATCAAGGATCGTCCTTACAGAACTAAAACACAAGCACCAACGCGCACTAAAAATCCCTGACAGACTACCTGCCAGGGATTCTTCAACTTATAAACTCAATAACACACACCGAAATCCACCAATGCTGTCGCAGCATCGACGCATTCCCGAAGCGAAAACGCAGCGTTTCCGAGCGTTAGCTCACACCCGCCGCCGCGGCCGGTGCCGCTTAGCCCATTTCGATCTCATACTCCGAACGGTAGGGTCGAGACAGGAAGCTGTTGGCTTCGTCGTCGCCGACGATTTCTTCTTTCGCATCGTCCCACTTCAGGTCGCGGCCGAAGCGAGCTGAGATTCCTGCCAGGTGGCAGACGTTCAGCATTTGCATGTGAGTGTGAACGTCTGAAATCGGTTCTTTGCGTTCCTTCACGCAGTGGATGAAGTTCGCCCAGTGCTGCTTGCGTTCGTTGTGTTCCATCGGCAGACCTTTGTAGACCTTTGAGATGGCGTCTTCCGGCAGTGGGTTGTCTTTCAACGCTTCCACCGGAGCACCAGTGAGCTTGCGACGGTTCACAAAGATGCGTCCCTTGTCGCCCGTGATCAACACACCGTTGTCGGTATCGTTGCGGATGATCATTTCAGTGCCGCCAGGGTAATCCACTTTGAACTGGAACTTCGTCGCGGTGTTGTAGCGGTCATTCTGAACCGCATAGCCGTCTTTGAATTCGACCGGGTGTTCGGCCGTGCCGCCGATGCCGATTGGGCCTTCCGTTTGACCGTTCAGCTTCAGAGCCCAGTTGCAAATGTCGACGTGGTGAGCGCCCCAGTCGGTCAGTTTGCCGCCTGAGTATTCGTACCACCAGCGGAATTCGTAGTGGCAGTTGCCATTGCCACGTCCCTTTTTGCCTTTCGCTGGTGGCAGATGACGATACTCGACTTTTGGAGCCGGCCCGAGCCATCGATCCCAGTTCAGGTTTTTCGGAATGTCTGCCACGGGAATTTGAGGGCTCCCGGGAGCTCCACCAATCGCCGCCTGCACCTGCTCGATC
>CAYZYB010000938.1:0-2772 GCA_964481505.1 uncultured Planctomycetaceae bacterium
TTGTACTTCTGAACGCACAATTTGCAGAATCTGAGCGGCTTCTTCAGAGTCGTAAGCCTGTCCCTTCACCAACACCTGAGCTCCGACAGGCACCAAATAGACATTAGAATTGGGAAACAAATCAGAGATACGTCGTTCCAGCCTGGCGAATTCAGAGAGTCGTTGTTCCTGCAGGTTTTCATCGCGAACAACAGTCACTTCATAGATTGCAGGAGCAGCCTCGCCCTCAAACCAGATCATTAAGTCCGTCGTGCCCAGTTGTAACCCGACCACCGCCAGCTCTGTTGGACTGTACTGCACATAGTTGCAGACCCCGGAATCCGTCACTGCAAGGCGACGCACGTTGCGACGCGTCATCAGCAGCTGACTATGACGTTGTTCAACTTCTAATTTGTACTCAGACTTTAGCAGTTGCTGGACATTAGGACTGTGGCGGGCAGCAAACTGCCCGGAGAATCCTCCCGGAACATACTGCGTCTGAACGACTCGCGAACCGCGCATACCTGGCTGCGCACTCGCGGACACCATGGTCACGCAAAGCAACATAAGCAGCGACATCAACTGTTGTGGGACACACGGCATAGAATCAGCCCAGCGCTTACCACCAACAGCGTTGCCGGATAGCGATTCTGAATTGATTCTCGCTTTAACGAATTCGAACATGCGAAGGTGCTCCTCTCGAGCCACTTCAACGTCAGACAGACTAGTAACCGGCAACAATCGCCAGTCCGCGGCGATTCGAATTTCGCGCGCATCCTGGCAACATATTGCCAACTGTCTTTCCTTCGACCTTGAGGCGAAGGAAACTTTCCCGAGTCCTCGCTGACACACGATTTCGTCTGTATGAATTCTCCCGGTAAGCGTGTTTAGGTAAAGTTTGCGTGTTGGAGACTGCAGGAAGGAAAGCCTGCACCATTCAGGCAATCTAGGTAGAAGCGATTACTTTCAGGTCGACATTTTGACTCATATCACTTTGCGGTCAGCATTCAGCATTAAGAAGGAGACGGCGAGCGTTAACGGACGATATCGAAGACTGTGTGCCGAAATTCTGATGGCACATGTACAGCAGGACTTCCGATCACCCAGATCTGCACTGTTACTTTAAGGCCATCTCATGCGATTGACTTCTTCGTCCCTGTTAGTATTAACCGCCAGCCTTCTCGTAACGTCGGCTCATGCACAAGATGGCGACTGTCAATCTTGTGGAGACGACGTCAACTTCGTCGACCACTCCCAGATTGGCGCAATGAGTGGTGGTGGCGGATTCATTCAGGACCAATTGTATCCGTACGACCAACAGGACACCTGGCTTCATGGCCAATATCAGCGTGTACCTTCGTATGGCGGATACAACAGTTTCCGTCCGCATAATTATCGTCATGTTGTACAGCAAAGTCAGATTGCGGCGAATTGGGGAGCGACCGAAGGGCTGAGTTATTCGCAGCAGTTCTATAATCGCTATCGCACCAACTTTATAAATGGTGGTTTGCATTCGCGACGTATTCAGCAATCGCCGCCGTCATACGTGATCCTGCCGTCACCAACGGACAGAGCTGTGATGCGGAACTTAAATCAGGTGAGCGCCTCGCGGCAAATCCTGCAGCACAACAACGCAGCTGCCGCGTCACTACGGCCTTATCAACGTCGATAGAACGTTTTGTTTCTGCAGCCAGATTCCGTTGCGGGTTGGTGATACCTGACCTCGACCGCAACAGAACATGAGATGAACCAGGCCCCGATGACTCATGAACAACGCGGCATCAGGAAAAGGCCGGAGAACTTTCGGAGCCGATTGTCGACGGGCGATGAATGCAGCAACCTTATAGCGTATGATATCTGGCAATTTCAGTAACACTCAATTGCCAGTATAAGAATCGCCCGACAATGAAAATCGCTCGCCTCGAACTTGCCGATGGAACAACCTGCTTCGCACAACCAACTGACGATGGATCGTATCTACGACTCGAAGGTGACTTGTTTGGCAGCCTCACTGAAACAACGGAGCCCGTTACAGGCAAGCTCCTCGCTCCAGTTTCGCCGATCGACATTCTGTGTATTGGACTCAACTATCGCAGACACGCCGAAGAAAGCGGCGCCGCGATTCCAAAGTATCCGGTCATGTTCATGAAGACCACCACTTCGGTGCAAAACCCTGGTGATCCGATCGTGCTTCCCGAGAAGCTGAAAAGCAACAAAGTGGACTACGAATGTGAACTGGCAGTCGTCATCGGAAAAACATGCCACAATGTATCGAAAGAAAACGCCCTCGAATATGTTCTGGGTTACACGTGTGCCAATGACGTCAGTGCACGCGACTGGCAGAAGCATGGCGGTGGCGGTCAGTGGTGTCGAGGAAAGACGTTCGCGACCTTTTGTCCGCTCGGTCCCTTTTTATTGACGGCAGACGAGATTCCTAATCCGAATTCACTAACAATCAAAACAACACTCAATGGCGAAGTCTTGCAGGACTGGAACACGGACGACATGATTTTTGACGTCCCAGCACTGATCGAATTTTTGAGCGGCAGCACAGTTTTGGCTCCTGGGACAGTGATTCTCACTGGCACTCCGCATGGCGTCGGGTTTGCCAGAGATCCGCAGATTTATTTGAAACACGGCGATAGTGTCAGCATCACTGTCGGCAGCATAGGCACACTTACAAACCCGGTCATCAACGAAGTGTAAACACCGTTTTTTCCACACGCACAAAACTCCCCTCAAAACCAACGGCGTCTCCTGCTGCCGCGTCGAAGCACTTCCTGCACGCAACTC
>CAYZYB010000939.1:0-2769 GCA_964481505.1 uncultured Planctomycetaceae bacterium
GTTCGGTAGAAATGCGTTTCATGCTCGAACACGAAAAGGATTCGCTGGGACTCAATTTCGCCGATTTAAAGTGCAAAGAAGTGTGGGCCGGTCATCTGTTCAGGGCCACGATCGGTGTCAAGAGCACAGATATCGCTGACTTAAAAACGGGGACCATGAATCTGAAGACTCGCACATTGCGGAAAGAAAACAAAGTCCCCGCAGAATTGCAGAAAGAGTTAAAGACCAAATCGAAGCGATTCCCGAACAAGCTTGAAGTCGGCAAGTGGTACACAGTCGTTGCAACTGTAAAAGGCAACACTCTGAGTATTGCTATCGACGGCAAGGAAGTCGGCGCCTTCTCGTCAGAAGGGATCGCTCATCCCACCAAACGGCTACTGCGACTGGCCATCCATCGCAACGTTGTCGTAGACGACGTAAAGATCTATTCGCTCGACGGCTAGCCGGTGTCTCATGCAGCCCAACGCCGCGATGCAGACTTAAAAACTATTCGTGAGCACGCCCCTTCCGCTACCAGAGTTGATTTCTGACCAACAGTGGATGGAAGCCCGTTGGCAGGCTCCGCTACAGCCAACGGGAAGGCCGCTCGTCGCCACCGACCTCGCTTCCACTGCTTTCTGCCAACGGTAACATACGATCCGTATGAATGACGCTGTCGACAATTCGGCTGACAAAGTGGAATTGGATGCTGCGCAGCCGGAACGGGCCACAAAGTGGCATCGAGAAATGCTGACCTATCTGCAGCAGCAGGAATCCGAATTGTGGAAGTGGTTTTCGTCGCATAAAGCTCGCCAAAAAAGTGCAGATTCGGTGCGACTGGAACTGCTGAAGACCGGATATCGACTGAATCGAGAAGACGACGGTGACATTTATGATCTGGCCGGCAGTGTCGCGAAAAAGATGAAGCTGACATCGGACGTAACGATCTACCAGGCCGAACACGCAGTTGGGCTTAACGCCTCGCTGGCGTGGCTGCCGAATGAAGCTCACGTCATTTTGCACGGACCGGTTCAGGAAACTCTGTCGCGCGACGAACTCGCCGCCCTGCTGGCTCACGAACTTGCTCATCACGAACTCTATAGTGTCGACGAGGGTGCTTTCCTCGTGATGGAACAAGTGCTTTCAGCTATACTGGCCGACCAGAATTCCAACGAAGTCCACGAACGCACGCTGCGTTCGCATCGTCTGTATACAGAACTCTACTGCGACCGTCGCGCCGCGCAGGTCACTGATCGCATCGAAGACTGCGTGTGTGCTCTAATAAAGCTGGCGACTGGTTTTAAGGAAGTGAGCGCCTCGGCGTATTTCGAGCAGGCAGACGAAGTTCTTGCGGATTCCGGCCAGAAAAGCAAAGGCAGCGACGGATTCACTCATCCGGAAATGTTCATTCGAGCCAAGGCGCTGCAACTGTGGCGTGAAGATCCCGCCACGGCCGACGATGTGATAAGCCAACTGATTGAAGGACCGCTGGAACTATCGCAGCTCGACTTTCTTCGCCAGCGCAAAGTGCGGCAGTTGACCGAAGAGTTTCTGCAAACTTTTCTGGCGCCGCGTTGGCTGCAAACGGATCTCACCCGGGCTCATGCGAAACATTTTTTCGAAGACATCGCCTTACCGGAATCTGACATGCCGCTCCCATCGCATAAGCTACTCAAAGGGCGTGTGGCAGAATGTGACGAACAGTTGCAGAACTATTTTTGCTATCTGTTACTGGACTTTGTGACCTTCGACCCTGATCTCGAAGAAGGTCCACTGGCTGCCGCCTTCCTGTTCTCCGCACAAGTCGGTTTGGCCGATACTTTTCGTTCGCTGGCAGCAAAAGAACTCAAGTTCGGCAAGCGGGCCCTTCAAAAAGTCGAAGCCGACGCCTCAAAGATTGTGGAGCAGGCCGAACGAGCCCACTCCTGCTAACAGGTTAACACAGCGGCTTCGCAGTATTGTAGCTCACTGTGCTGTCTTCCTTTCACCTCAGTTTTTTCAAGCAAAAGACCATTCATGAACGTTCTCGGGCTCGACATCGGAGGAGCAAACATCAAGGCATCGGACGCTGACGGTAAGACCGCGGCAATCGCTTTTCCGATGTGGACACGGCATGCGGAGCTTGCGGAGACTCTGAAGTCGCTTGGCAAAGACCTTTGCTCTGATCCAGACATGATCGCACTGACGATGACGGCCGAACTGGCCGACTGCTTTTCTACAAAAGCCGAAGGTGTTGAATATGTCATCTCAGCAACCGAAGAAGCGTTCGCCAATGTTCCCGTCCGAGTTTGGTTGACCAGCGGAGAGTTTGCCGAGCCCGCGGATGCTCGTGAACTCCCGACACTGGTTGCCGCCGCCAACTGGCACGTGCTGGCGACATGGGCTGGGCGCGCTGTTCCCGGAGGGCCCGCCGTTTTGATGGATGTTGGTTCGACTACGACAGACATCGTCCCGCTACTGGATGGATTTCCCGTACCGTCCGGACTTCGAGATGTGGAGCGGCTTATGGCCGGTGAACTTGTCTACACCGGATGCTACCGAACACCAGTGTGTGCCGTTGCTCCGTTTGTTCCGTTGCGAGGCAGAAACTGTCCCGTTGCCGCAGAAGTTTTCGCCACGATGGCAGACGTCACACTGCTGTGCGGCGACCGAGAAGAAGATCCACAAAACTGTGACACGGCCGACGGTCGACCGCTCACAATACCGCACGCTCGCAACCGCCTGGCACACATGATTTGCTGTGACAGCAACGAGGTTAGTGATCAAGAGCTGGAAGAAATCGCTCACTAC
>CAYZYB010000940.1:0-2767 GCA_964481505.1 uncultured Planctomycetaceae bacterium
TTGCAACGGCGGCCGCGATTCGAAAATCGCTCAGTCTACAGTTCAAGTGTTAGGATGGGCCTGGGCAGATACAGCGCGGACTTCGTCCCTCTGGGTGACAGAATTTGCCGGTTCTGTCCCTGTTCTGAGGTTTTTCGCAGTCGGCGAAACGCTGCCGAGCGTGCAAATATACGGTCGGCTTTAGTAGATGCGCGATGCAAATGAGAGATTCCAATGTGCAACAGGATTAGCTCGGATTCGTGCCTGTTTTGAGCGAGTTGCAGTCGTCTGTTGCAAATTGTCAACGCTCTTTTGCTGCTGCGATCGGTGTCTGGTATTTGACGTTTCCTGCCCTTGCCGGGAGATCGTCTCAGCACGCCATCATTGTCGCTCAGGGTGTTGGCTGTTGATTTCGATAAACTGAGTCCGCGTTGCGACATGGAGATTGGTCGCGTCGTCGACGAGCTCGTCTGTCAGCTGTCCAGTGAAGGGGAGAAAGACCTGGCATTGGAAGGTTCTGAGCCCTGTGAACTCGTCCGCGGACGGATTGTATTCCGTGCGTCGCTGGAGCCGTTCTTTCCAGTCATCGTTACCAGTGAGTTGGCCGAATAGCGATCCGCGTGGCTCGACGACCTTGCCATTTTCGAAGAACATCGAAAACACGATCAGGCAACGGTCTGTTTCGCCGCGTGCAAATGTTGCGAGTACGTACTTCCAGTTTGTGTCTGTTGGAAGTGGGGCGTCGATGACCTTTCGTTCTTCCATCGCCCAGCCACTGGCGACATAGCATTCTGTTAGCTCGTGCCAGCCTTGCCAGTCAGCCTGGTCGAACGAAACAACCGCAGTCGCACGGGCTTGCTGATAATGCCAGGAGTGCGTCCACCAGTACTGATTTTCTGGCAGCGATTCCGGCGGCAAGGGAGGCTCGAACTTTGTGCGTTGCCAGTCTTCGATGCTTGCTGGCAGTGAGTCTTCTGTGAGTACCAGGTCACCGCGGTCCTGCCCTGGACTCCTGGCGGTATTCCCCGCCGTCGAGTTTCTGAAGACCTGGAGTCCGATCATTCCGATCAGCACTAACGCCAGCCACCAGCCAATTCGTGGCTCCGTCTTTTGTTTCTCAGGGGCCGGCATACTCAGGATCGGGCAGAAATTTCAAGATCGTGGTCGACCATTAGCGCCACGAGCTGTTCGAAGTTGACAGTCGGCGTCCAGCCGAGGATACGTTCGGCTTTGCCTGGATCCCCGAGCAGTTGACAGGCGTCTGCCGGGCGCTTGAAGCGGTCGTCGATCTTGACATGGTCTTCCCAGTTTAGGTCGACATGAGAAAACGCGGTCTGAAGCAGGTCTCGAATTGTGCGAGATCGCCCGGTGGCCAGTACGTAGTCTTCTGGCTGATCCTGTTGCAGCATTAGCCACATCGCATGCACAAAGTCTTTGGCGTATCCCCAGTCGCGAGCGGCATCCAGGTCGCCCAGCGTCACTGTCTTCTGAAGCCCCTTCTTGATCCTGGCGGCAGACAACGTGACTTTTCGAGTTACAAAGTTTTCGCCGCGGCGTGGGGATTCGTGGTTGTAGCAAATCGCATTGCAGAAGAACAAACCGTGTGATTCGCGATAGATCTTCACCATCTGAGTGGCGAAGGCTTTCGCACAACCGTAAGGAGAATTGGGATTCACGGGCGTGTTTTCGTCCTGCGGACTAACCAATGGTGTTCCAAAGATCTCACGACTACTGGCATGCAGGAATTTAGGCGGCTGCGGTTGATCTCGGAGAATTTCCATGATCCGCAGCGTGCCAATGGCCGTGACGTCACACGTGCTTTCGGGAATGTCAAAGCTGAGGCCAACGTGCGATTGCCCTGCCAGATGGTAGAACTCTGTGGGCTGAATTTTGGTCACGATTCTACGAATGGTCGTAGGATCATCCAGGTCTGCATAATGGAGAAACAGGCGCGTTGCGTAAGTGTCGGGGTCTTCATACAGATGCTGGAGTCGCGAACGTTCCAGGCTACTTGAGCGGCGTACCAGCCCGTGAACTTCGTAACCTTTTTCCAGTAGAAGCTCCGTCAGGTAGGAGCCGTCCTGTCCGGTGATCCCGGTGATCAGAGCGATGGGTTTCAAATTGCCACGTTTCAGTCTGCAGTGACTTATTTTTAGTGACCAGAGTTCAGGCTTTGGCGATTTTTAACGTTCGCCAAAGCAGCTGACTGTGTTACATGACTACTTTGCGGCTTAGCCCTCTTGGCTGCTCAGGACGACGGCTTCCTGCCTTGCTAGTTCCAGGTCGTTGTCGACCATGAGCCTGGCGAGTTCTTCCAGAGACGTGGTGGCTGTCCAGCCGAGTTTCTCTTTGGCTTTGGAGGCATCTCCCAGCAGCAGGTCCACTTCTGCGGGGCGGAAGTATCGTGGATCAATTTCGATAAATTCGGCTGGATCGAGATCCAGTTGTGCGAAGACCAGGTCAGCGAATTTTTGCACCGTCTGAGTCTCGCCCGTAGCCAGGACAAAGTCATCCGGTTCATCATGCTGCAGCATGCGCCACATACCTTCAACGTAGTCTTTGGCGAAGCCCCAGTCGCGTTTTGCGGCCAGGTTTCCGAGGTACAGTTTTTCCTGAAGGCCCATTTTAATACGAGTCGCCGCACGAGTGATCTTGCGAGTCACAAAGGTCTCGCCGCGGCGAGGGCTTTCGTGATTGAACAGGATGCCGTTGACGGCAAACATGTCATAGGACTCACGATAATTCACGGTCTGATGAAACGCGTACACCTTGGCACACGCGTATGGGC
>CAYZYB010000941.1:0-2761 GCA_964481505.1 uncultured Planctomycetaceae bacterium
CTTCCAAGGCTCGAGCCGATCATTTGGCGCGGCTGATATCCGAAATGGACAGAAAAGAAAATGACAAAGCGGATACTGTAAAAATCGTTCCAAACAAAGGCGTGACGGATCTCACGGCGAAAGACCTGAATGATCAGATTCATCGCATGGTCGCCATGAGAACGCAGGCTGAGCAAGCCGCCGCCGGCAACCAGACACAGCCAAACCCACTTGCCGGTGAAGAGGGCGATGACAGTTCACTAAACCTGCGTGGTGACGTCAACGTACAAGCGATGCAGGATCTTGGCATCCTGATTTTGAAGGGTAACGAAGCTGACGTTCGGAAAGTCGAAACGATTATCAAACAGCTGGAAGAAATGAGCGTCGGGTCATTGCCGGACATTCACCTGCTGGGGCTGAAGTATGTCAATTCAGAAGCGATGGCAGAACTGCTCTCCGAAGTCTACGAACAGCTGACGGAACTGCGAAGTCGCGGCAGCAGCGATCGCCAGACAGCCGCATTCATTCCCGTTGTTCAGCCGAATTCTTTGCTGATCATTTCGCCGGCCATTGAACTGGAAGCTATCCTGGCCCTGGCCGATGAACTCGATCGACAAACGGATCCGAATTCGGAATTCGAAGTCTTCAGCCTGCGAAATGCAATCGCATCTCAGGTCGCAACGTCCATCAGCACCTTCTACGAAGAACGCGGTGGCCTGGGCACGCGAGTTCGTGTTGTTCCCGATGTTCGCACGAACGCAATTATTGTTCAGGGACGAGCCAACGACCTGGCGGAAATTGGAAGGCTGGTCGAACGATTCGACATCGACGAACCAGGTGCCGTACACCGGGTCGAAATTATCGAACTAAAGCATGCCACAGCAGAAGAACTCGCAGCAACAATCAACACAGCAATCCAAAGCGTCAGCAGTCCTCCGCAACAGAGCAATCAGGGCGGCGGCTTCGGCGGCAATCAGGGGGCTCAGGAACTGCAGGAAGGCAAGTCTGCGGCTCTGGAATTTCTCACCACAACCGGTGGCGGACGAGAACTCATCCGTTCCGGAATCCTTGTCGACGTTCGGGTCAACGCCGACCCTCGTTCTAACAGCCTGATCATTTCAGCTCCGGAAGCGAGTATCGGGCTGCTAAAAGCACTCGCCCAACAGCTCGACCAGCCGCCAGCGGCCGTTGCATCGATCAAGGTATTCGCTCTGCAAAATGCAGATGCCGAACAATCGGTTGAACTGTTGACGTCCTTGTTTGAAGACCAGAATCAGGAAGATCAGCTTGGCGTTCAAATCGACGGAACACAAGGCTCGTCAAGCAGTTTGATTCCTGTGCAGTTCTCTGCGGATGTGCGTACCAACACAGTACTGGCCGTTGGTGGAGAAGAATCACTTTCGGTCGTGGAAGCGATTTTGCTGCGACTCGACACGGCTGAGTCTCGACAACGCCGGACTGAAGTTATTCCAATGCGAAACGTCCTGGCATCAGTCGTCGCGGACGCTTTGGAAGCCTTCCTTGATCAGCAACAGGATCTGCAGGACAGTTCCGAAGACCTGATCAGCAACATCGAACGCATGCGTCAGGAAGTAATCGTTGCCGCAGACGATAACAGCAATTCGTTGATCGTCAGTGCTTCTCCGGAATACTTCGGCGAGATCGAACAGATCATCAACGAACTGGATGCGAATCCGCCTCAGGTCATTATTCAGGCGTTGCTGGTCGAAGTTCAGCTGGACAACACCGATGAGTTTGGGGTGGAGCTTGGGTTCCAGGATCCACTGCTGTTTGCTCGTGGTCTGATTGATACCGTTGAAACGGTCACGACATCCGGCATTGATCCGGACACAGGCTTCCAGCAGCAGGTGCAGACGGTGATTTCGGCAAATGGCAATCCGGGCTTCAACTTCAACAACACCGTAACGAGTCTGGGCAACAACGTCGCCAACCTTATTCCCGGGCAAACGGCAATCCCTACATCGCCCGATACCCTTGCGTCGCAAGGAATCAGCAACTTTTCCCTCGGACGCCAAAACAGCGATCTTGGGTTCGGAGGTTTCGTTTTCTCAGCTCAATCGGACGCCGTCAGCGTGCTCGTTCGAGCTCTCGCAGCTCGACGAACGGTACACGTTTTGAGCCGTCCGCAGATCCGAACCACGCACAACAACGTGGCCAGTATTCAGGTTGGACAGCAGGTTCCTGTTGTTAATGGTGTCGCAGTCACGGACAACTTTGTCACACCAGAAATCGAACAGCAGGACGTTGGAATCATTCTGCGTGTTACGCCACGAGTGACACCGGATGGGAATATCAGCATGGAAGTCTACGCCGAAAAGAGTTCACTCTCTGCCGGCGGTGTTCCAGTCTTCACAGACGTAACAACGGGCAATGTTGTGGAGTCTGTCATCATCGATACGGCCATCGCTGACACCACCGTGTCCGTACCAAACGGCCAAACGATCGTTATCGGTGGCATGATCACCAAGTCAGACGAAACGCTGGAACGAAAAGTTCCATGGCTGGGTGATCTGCCGCTAATCGGAAAAGCGTTCCGCTACGACGGCACCAACACCGCTCGAACAGAGCTCCTGATCTTTCTGACACCACGCGTCATCTACGGTGATGCGGATTCTGAACTCATCAAGCAGGTTGAAGCAGAACGAATGCACTTCCTGGAATCGGAAGCCGAAGAACTTCACGGCCCGCTGTACAGCGTTCCGCCGTCAGGAGTCGATGAGTATTCGCCTGTGATTGAGCCTGAAATTATGCTGCCTGGAAC
>CAYZYB010000942.1:0-2757 GCA_964481505.1 uncultured Planctomycetaceae bacterium
GCATGAGGCGGATCAATAATCATCGCCATAGATTTCAGAGCGGCAGGACCAGGGTCTACGCCGCGTTGCACATCCGTTTCCGTTCAACCTTCGCAACTGCCTGCGCCGGAAGCACAAACTTCAAGCCTTCAGCTTTCAGTTCCGTAATCACACGTTCAACCGCTTCCGGAATCCAGCTGCGGTTTTCGACTGAGCGACTCCAATCGTTCTCCGGAACCAACGGAGGGCACAGGCTGCCGTCGTGAAACACGTACATTCCACCACGCTGCCGTTTTGCGTTGCTGATCATTTTTTCGACAACCGACGTGTAATCGTGAGGACCAACTCGCGTGTCGTAAGCGTAGTGTGTCAACAAGACAGGCTTCATCCCAAGTCTTCGTGTGACGCGACGGACCGACGGAGTCACAATTCCATAGGGAGCTCGAAAATACTCTGACCGATAATCGGGAATGCCAAGCGTTTCGCCAATCGTGCGGTCGCAGGCTTCGACTTCTTCCAGCAATGCAGCGTAGTTTTGCCGCATCGGATGCACGTGATTCTGCGTGTGATTAATTAGCAAATGCCCGGAATAATACATCCGCCGCAGAATTTCGGGATGTCGGCAAATCTGCTTTCCAACGGGGCAGAATCCAGCTTTCACAGAATGTTGATGCAGCACATCCAGAATCTCTGGCGTCACGTTGTCTTCGAGATTCGGACCATCGTCGAAGGTAAGCATCACTTCGTCGCGTTGCAAACCGACGTGCTTCGGTTTTCGGCGCAAGATCGTAAACAGTGAAAGCATGCAGATCCCCCTCCAACAATCCAGTGGCCCAATAAGTAGCCTCGTCAGAATCCAGTGAGCCCCTGTTTCTGAAGTTTTGGAATGTTGAGTGGCGGCAGTAAGTCCGCTGAAGAAGTTCGGGTTAGAGGTTCTGGCGGCGCGACTTAAATCGCACGTGGAAAGTTTCTCAATCCAAAACTCTGCGTGTCGGAAACAGCGGCAAATGTGGCCGCTGGAAACTGACCGTAATTCGCGTCTACGGTTGTGGGGTTCTTTGTGGAGTTCCCAGAGTCACCAACGACAGCGCGTCGTTCAGGTTTCCAGACCGAAATCCCTCAAGATCAAGGGTCACTCGCCGGAAGCCAAGCTCTTTGAACTTCTCGACGACGGATGCCGTCTTCGTCTGATCGCTGAAAACCTGCAGAGCGGCCAAAGGAACTTCAATGCGAGCCACATCGTCCGCTTCATGACGCACTCGCAGTTCCTTCAGTCCCGTGACCTGCTTCAGGAACGCTTCCGACATCTCAACACGACGCACACGCTCTTCTGTCACCTCCACACCGTAGGCGATTCGACTGCTGAGACACGGAGACGCTGGCTTTTCTGCGACGCTGAGATTCCAAAAGCGTGCGAGTTCGCGGACCTGTGCTTTGTTTAAGCCAGCTTCAATCAGCGGGCTTCGCACGCCATGTTCGCTGGCAGCCTGCATGCCGGGACGATGATCACCGAGATCATCGGTGTTCGCTCCGTTAACGATGCAACGCACACCAAGTGACTTTAGTCTGGCGGCTGTCAGTGAATACAGGGTGTCCTTGCAAAAGAAACAACGGTTGCCGGCGTTGGCTTGATATTCAGGACGACGAAATTCGTCGGTATCAATTTCGACGTGGCGAATCCCAATCAGCCGCGCTTCTTCACGAGCAATCTGCAGTTCGGAACTCGCCAGGCTCGGACTAACCGCGGTCACCGCAACGGCGTTCGCCCCCAATGCCTCAAACGCAGCCTTCGCCACAACAGCGCTGTCAACACCACCAGAAAACGCGACGGCGCAGGAACTGTAACTTTGGAGAATAACTTTGAGCTTCTCAGCAATTTGAGGATCAGAGGCCGTCATCGATCTTGTTTCGGGAAATGCTTCCACACATACATTCAGGTAAGAGCTTTCAGCGGCTAGCATATCAAGCAGTCCATGAAGCAACCACATCGACGACACTGCGTCCGTCCTACTCCGCGTGAAATAAACTGGAGCAACAATGATGAAACGTCATCAACAACACCGGCTGCAAGGGAGAAACCCCGTTCTTCAGTCTGTGCGTTTGTCATTCATTGGCCTGGCATTGCTGATTTATTTTCGAACAGGCCACACAGTTCTTCACGCTTCTGAGCCGCCAGTTGTTGCGCAGTATGCAGCAGGCAAAGTTTTGTCTGTTGAGAAACACGGCGACCGTTTCGGCGTTAAGATCACAGTCAATGAAGGCGAGGACGTTGAAGTCGGACTAAGAACGACAGTTTATGTCTTTCGCGATTTCAATCTTAATGCAGGCAAATCCCGAGAAGACAGCATCGTTGCCAGTGGCCAGCTTGTAGAAGTCGGTGAAGACGGATCGATGTGCAACGTTGAGATTTATCGCCTGGGTAAGAAACACGATCGGGTTCCGCGAACAGGGGATGATGTCTTCGTAAAGCGTCGGCACAGGGACGTCACGTTCATCGTCGCGAAAAATGTGATGCTTCATGACGGTAAGATTCGCGAATGGGATGACGTCCCGAAAATCCTTGACGAATTGAGCAAGACGCAATTAATCCGGCCTTCGCTGAAATTAACGGCTGCAAAACGCGACGAAATGCGCGAATATGTCAACGAGTTTACGACGTGGTGCGAGGGAGGGAAACGGTACAGCTACAGCCACGGAAGTATCTCTCCGGGTATATCGAAGTACAGGGCAAGCCTCAGTTACACAATGACGAGTTTGGGTAATAGCTTGTTGACTGTT
>CAYZYB010000943.1:0-2755 GCA_964481505.1 uncultured Planctomycetaceae bacterium
GTTCCATATTCAGCAGAAGAATTCCCGGCATCGCCATCGGCCGCAAAGTAGCCCGGTACAGTGAAACTGTCGCCGTCCGGATGAGTGAAAGTGACTGTCATGCAATAGTCGGTAAACGGATTTGGGGCGTTGTCTTTTTCGTGAGCGTACGGACCCGCCTGAGCCAGAGTCAGTTTGTGCCATGCCTTCGCTTCCCCGGAAATCGTGATGGTGCCGTCACCATTGGGCTGCCGAGGCATCTGTAGAGGAGCGTCCGCAACAGATTTAGTGGGACTGCCTTTTTTGCCTGACTGATTGTTCGCTGAAGATCTGTTCGTAGCTTTCTTCAGCATCGGAGCAGCAATCAGTGGAAATGGCTTTGGCAGTTTGCCGCTTTTCACCAGAGATGCAGGGCCATGCCCTTTCGGCCGAACAAAC
Organism: uncultured Planctomycetaceae bacterium; assembly: GCA_964481505.1. Lineage (GTDB taxonomy): Bacteria > Planctomycetota > Planctomycetia > Planctomycetales > Planctomycetaceae > Fuerstiella. The sequence continues at coordinate 418 of CAYZYB010000943.1, forward strand.
TCACGATCGGTTGTCATAAGCCACTTGTCGAATTCAAAGCCGTCTTCTCGCATCGAAAAATGAATCACGTGTTCACCGGCTTCCGCGATCTCAAGATAGATCTTATGACGTTCTCCGCAGTGCTGCTCTTCAGTTCGTTGCTTGCTTTCCCAACGCCACGACTGCTTGCCCTCACACCACTGCAATCGCTGGCCGCTTTCCGGCCAGGCACCATCGATCCCGACGTGCAGACCGTTGTCTTCTGAACCTGTCGAATGAGCATTCACCCAGACGTAGTACTTGCCAGGAGTTGAGATGTGCACTTTGTAATGCAGAACCGCCAGCTTGCCGGGATCCGACGAAAAATTCTCCCCCCTGATCAGCTTTTGACTGTGGTTGCGTCGCGTGTCGGGAAGAATTTCCAGGTACGCTCCACCACTGGCACCGCCAACATGATTCGGGTCGCCATCGGGCTTTACATCCGGTGTGAGTTTTGAATGCGTCAGATAGAACTTTCGTACGTCTGTCGAAGTCTGCCTGAAGAAATGCTCTGCCTCCACCGCCAACAGGCCGTCTTTTTCCGCGAAGACAACAGTGTCGTCAACGATCGGTTCCTGTGCCGAGCATGTCACTACGAAAAACTGCACAGCAACGGCAGCCAACAGCAGGACCACGTTTCGATTCATCATCACAGTCATGGAAATTCCTCTAACAAAGCAGGAGCGTTTCGCTCCACAGCTTTCGATATTGTGATTCGAAATCCAGATCTCGGATCTCGTAGTTTAGATTTGAAATCATCGCCCGCGCTGCTTATTGCAGAGCGGCTAACCGACGCTTACCGACAAGAAATCTGCAAGAGCACTGGCGACGTCGGTCGTCGACGCCGTCCCGCCGATGTCAGGAGTCTTCACTTCACCATCTGCCAGGAGTTGTGCCACGCCATTTTCCAAAGCGACAGCAGCGGCCGTGCAGCCAGGATCGTCATGTTTGTCTCCCAGCCAGTCCAGCATCATGCCAGCGGACAGAATGGTTGCCAGTGGATTGGCAATGTTCTGCCCGGCAATTTGTGGAGCCGTTCCGTGCGACGGCTGAAACAAGGCGTGGTCTTCGCCAATTTCCGCCGACGGGCCCAGTCCCAGTCCGCCTACCAAACCGGCACCGAGGTCAGACAGAATGTCGCCGAATTGGTTCTCCATCACCAACACATCAAAGTCCCACGGATTTTGCACCATGTAAAGACTCATGGCATCTACATACACGGCGTCACTGTCGATATCAGGGTAAGACTGCGCGACATCGAAAAACACTTCACGAAAAAACGCCAGGCTACGAAACACGTTGGCCTTATCAACGCATGTCACCATTTTCTTTCCATCACTGGGACGACCGTTGCGTCTTTGAGCCAACCGAAAAGCGAAATCGGAAACCTGAGATGTCCCTTGGCGAGTCACCACCAGCGTATCGGTGGCAACTTCATTTCCGACCTTGCTTCCGCCTCCAAACGATGCGAACAGCCCTTCCAGGTTCTCTCGTATTACGATGAAATCGATACCGGGGCCCGTATCTCTTAAAGCACAGGGAGCCCCTGGATAGAGTTTCACCGGCCGAATCGCAGAATGAAGTTTCAACGCACGACGAAGCCCGACCATCATCGTCGGTTGCACTTCTGTGCCGTCCGGTTGCCGCACGTCAGGCAGTCCAATGGCTGATAAAAGGACGGCATCTGCAGCGATGCAGTCTTCGAGTACCGCCGCCGGAAGCGTTTCACCAGTTTCACGATACAGTTCAGCCCCCGCGTGATGTGAAGTGAACTCGAGTTCCAGCTCCGGCGTGGTTTCGACAATGCGATCAAGAACAATGCGCGTGGCGTTCATGCATTCGGGGCCGATGCCGTCGCCGGGGAGAAGTGCAATTCGATAGGAGGTCATGTTTACTGTGGAATCAGGAGGAATTTTAAAGTGTGTAAATCCGGAGAAGCACTGCGATTACTGAATGGCTAGCGTTCAATCGCAATCGCTCGCACAGGTGATCCGTCACCGCCGCTAATCTTCAGCGGCAGCGCCACGAAATCAAATTGCGGCGCGACGATTTGATCCAGATGAGCCAGCCCTTCCACAATCAGAACGTTGCCACGGAACAACGTCTGATGCACGTCGGTCAGTTCCCGCATGTTCTTCACATCAGCAACCGATGGCCCTTCCACACCGATCAACGCAACCTCGCGTTCGACCAGCCATTCGGCCAGTTCAATCGAAATTCGTGGCAGTTCGTCGCGATATTGTGGAGTGCCGTATCTCTTATGCCAGTCTGTGCGGAACAACAACCGGGCGCCCGGATCGATGCTTTTAGAGAGCGTGCC
>CAYZYB010000944.1:0-2750 GCA_964481505.1 uncultured Planctomycetaceae bacterium
GCAGCAAATCCTGACCGAGCGAAACGCGGCTCTTAAAGAACTCGTCGATCCGCTGCCCGGCAGTCAGCCCTACTTTAATAAGCGGCCCATGAACGTTCCCGGTCGCTTTGACGGTATGACCCTCATCGACTTCCTGTCTGACTGGCACCCACAGGTTCCGCGGCAGGAATGGCTGGCGAAAATCAACGACGGTTCCATCGTTCCCGGTCAACGCTACGGACGCAAAAGACGACGCATGAAGTCGCCGGTGGAAACTGTTCCGCTGTCGCCGGAGCGAATCGTTCGCGGGGGCGAACGGTTCGAAAACCTGCTACCAGGAACCGTCGAGCCCGATGTGAACGCCGACATTCAGGTTATTCACGAAGACGATCAATTCATCGTTATCAACAAACCCGCCCCGCTTCCGCTGCACGCCGCCGGACGCTTCAGCAGAAATACGGTGCAGTACATGCTGCTCCAACTGTATGCTCCCGAAACGCCGCTAAACGCACACCGACTGGATGCCAACACTTCCGGCGTACTGATTCTTTGCCGCAAGCGCAGCGTGGCTCGAGTGGTCCAGCCGCAGTTTGAAAATCGCACGGTCAATAAAACGTATGTTTGTCGAGTCCACGGACAACCAGGCGACGACACCTTTCGCTGCGACGCGCCAATCGCATCCGCTCCTGGACGACAGGGGGTGCGACGCATCGACGAAAACAACGGCCAGCCAGCGACGACAGAATTCCAGGTTATCTCAAAACTTGCAGACGGCACATCACTGATCGAAGCCAAACCACTAACCGGCCGCACAAACCAGATCCGTCTGCACCTGTGGCACCTTGGCTTCCCCATTCAGGGCGACCCGGCGTACCTGCCGGACAACCAAGTGGGCAGCAACAGCTCGCTGAAACCAACGGACCCGCCAATGTGCCTCCACGCCCATCGAATTTCACTCCACGATCCGCAGGGAGAACTACGCGAATTCGTCGCACCGCTTCCAAACTGGGCAGTGTAACCTCCCCCTGCCATCGGCACGGCACCAAAGTGCGGCCTGTCATCATTACGTTGATGACTCAGGAAATGAACAGCGGCTACAGCTCCACGCAAGGAGCATCCTCTGTGCTATGGCAGCCAGCAATCGTAGCTGCGCAAAAGATTGGGAGGATTCTCAGAAAAACGGTGTTGTTGAACATCCTCTCGATTCGTCCTTTTTTTTCATACATCACGCTGGAATGGAGTGGAGTCGTGAATCGTGAGTCCGAACAAGGTTCGTTTAACGTGGTGACGGTGTCGGCTCCAGCAAATGGCTCAAGCAAGCCACTGTAAACTGAGATTATTCTAAAGAGAACCAATATAATATAGCAGCGAATCTGAACGTGCTGGTAGTCCGGGGTGTGGTAGCGGATTGTTGTATTTGAAATGGGTGGCCGGCGCTGGACTGAGCTTGCGAAGGAAACTCCGGGGGTTCGCTCGTACCTCGCTCCAACCCAAGCCACCCTTTCCAGCTTCGCAATTTCCTGCGACTACACCCGTAGCACGTATACCGAATTGTCCATTGCCGCCTTCTGACATCCTTCGGTAGACCAGCCACTACGTCTTCGGCGTGCATAAATTGGCCCTCGGCGCTAAGCGGCTTTCTTCTGTTCGGCTGCTTCGGCCAAAGCCGCGAGCCGTTCCGCCTCTTGCTGTTCCAGCGAAGCGATGCGTTTCTTTTTCTTGCGGCTAAACTGGTTCGCAAAGTCGATCAGCCCGGGAACGAAACGCTTCATCTGAAACAGTCCGTGCGCCATCGGCGTGATGACCACCTGTCGCTTATTTCGCCGAATCGCTTTGATCGTAAGCGTTGCCACGCGTTCGGCAGAAGCACACAACCAGCCAGGGGGGGACGGAACTTTTGATTTCTGTTCCCCTTGTCGCCCGCTGACGGCTGATTCATAAAGATTTGTTCTCACCGGGCCTGGACACACTGCAGTAACGCCGATTCCCTTGCGACCATATTCCGCTCGCAGCGCTTCAGTGAATCCAATCAGACCAAACTTGCTGGTGTGGTAGGCAGCAAAACGTCCGCCAGCAACAATTCCGGAAATGCTGCACATGTTGGTAATGTGAGCATCGGGGCGCTGCATCAAATACGGCAGAAAGTGATTCGTTATCTGTATCGGGGCCAGAAGATTAATACTCATCAGCCAGTCCCATTGCTGTTGAGTCATCGCATCTGTCGGGCCGTAATAGGCAACACCCGCATTATTGATCACCACATCAATAACATCTGTGCGGTGATCACAGTCCGCCAGCATCTCCGAGACTTCAACTGGCTTCGAAAGATCGCAGGCAGAAACCCATATGGTGCCCCCCAAAGACGATAGCTCTTCCGCGACGGAATTCAGGCCCTGCTCGTCAACGTCCACCAGGTATAGATGGCAGCCAAGGGCAGCCAGTTGACGAGCAAGTTCTCGCCCGATGCCAGATGCTGCGCCGGTCAGAAAGACAGTTTTGTTTTCGAATGTCCGCATGGAATTCCCTTTCCGTGATACACCGCCTGCCGCTTGTTGTGCGGTGGAGGATAGCGAAACAGATGAATTCTGTGGATAGGAATGCGGTTGCGGATGGAATTCCGGATGGCATCTGCAATCCGAAAATTTCAGATCCAGAATTTCAGATTTCAAACTCGGAAATGGGCGCATGCAAAAGCGGTCACCGGAACACGAATGTTCTGATGACCGCTTTCGGTATAAGAAGATTGAGATTGTTGGTTTGTGAGTTCTGGC
>CAYZYB010000945.1:0-2747 GCA_964481505.1 uncultured Planctomycetaceae bacterium
TCCTTGCGGCGACTGATCCCGGAGCGGCGTTCAGAATCTGGGCGAAACGGCAGCTGTCAGATTCGCCGTTCAACGAAGATCTCGATGCCTGCGACGTTGGGGAGCTCGATCCTCTTCAGCGGTACGACCTCAAAGCCACATTCCTGCGCCGCGTCCGAACGCGAGCTCGCATTCTGGCGCAACTGCGGCACAACCTCCAGCAATCGGTTGCCACGATGACGGCTCTGCAGTGGAAGTTGAAAGGCTTTATCGGTGTCGAGGCACTCACAGATCGCCTGCTAGCTCAGCTGGAGAATGATGAAGGAGACACCGATGAGGCGCTGCTGAACGTCGCTGATTTCATGATCGTCCTGATGGAAGTGCAATACGAACCGGAAGAGGGATCGCTTCCATTAGCTGTCTTTGAGGAAGAGTACACGCCATTCCTGAAACAGCTGCTCATTGATGCGAATTCACAAGTGCAGCAACGTCGAACAGAAATCGGGGCTAAGGTCCTGCAGTTTTGGGGCAGAGTCGTTGCACGAAGCAGAGATGCCTCTGATGTCATGCCAAACGACAGCAATACCGAAAGCTCTCCGGTCAAAGACACCATCCAAAAGTAAACCATGTCACGACAAGACGCCTACAAACTACTGGAAGACCTGCGACTCGGACAACCCGACGAAGCGGGGAATTACATCGACAATGTCCCGCTGGCAGACCAGCAGCGTCAGCGGGCAGAAGTTGTCGAAATTCTGCACCGCCTTCAACAACAACCGGGAGTGATTCTTGCAGACGAAGTTGGGATGGGGAAAACGTTCGTAGCGCTGGCAGTGGCCTGCTGTATCGCGAAGCAGACGAATCGCGGGCCAGTGGTCGTGATGACGCCACCCGCATTACTCGACAAGTGGTCGGGAGACCTAAAGACGTTTTGTGAGCTGTATCTTTGCAGACAGAGTGTCCTCAACAAATCCGATCCAGCAACATCGCAGAGTGACCTGCGAAAGCACCGCACGCTGCGATACGGCACGGCTCGAAACAGCGTGGACTTGTTAAAACTTTTGGACGACGATCCGCGGGAGCAGTGCCACCTTGTCTTCATGACTCAGACAGCGATGTCGCGACAGCAATCGGATAAGTGGGTCAGACTTGCACTGATTCGTGAGACGCTGCGGCGTCACGGGCGCGGACGTGCGGCGAAGCTAGTCGCTGTCAAAAAGGTCATCCATCGGTTTATGGGCGAACTTCTGCAGGCAATCGGCGAACAATCGGCTCATGACTGGGGCGATGAACTCTGGCAGCAGTTACTGCAGTCTGATCCCGGCACGTGGATGGAAACATACAACGCAAACGCCAAAAGGAACCATCTCAACGATGCCCCAGTTCCGCAGGCAGTCATCGATACGCTGGCAACCAAAAGTCTCGACCTAAAACCACTGGCGGACATCCTTGAGCAAATGCCTCTGCGCGACAGCGCCAACCGTAGAACTCGCGTTGGCGAAATTCGCCGAGGACTTGCGGAGGTGGAAAAATCTCTTTGGAAGGACATTCTTGCGAAGGCGAAGTGGCGGTCACCGTTGCTGGTTATCGACGAAGCCCACCACCTGAAGAATCCGAGCTCAGGCCTGGCACAACAGCTCCAATCGCAGAGTGACACGGAGTCTGTTCTAAAGACAGGACATGGAGCCATGGCACGCACCTTCGAACGGATGCTGTTCCTGACTGCGACGCCCTTCGAGCTTGGGCATCTGGAACTCATCCGTATCCTCACACGATTCGGTGACACGCGCTGGCACCATGCATCTAACATGAACATGACGAAATCGCAGTTCGACGGCTTTCTCTCAGAACTGCAGCAGAGTTTAACGGAGGTGCAACGTTCGGCGATCAGGCTTCAGAAGTCATGGAGCCAGCTGCCCGACGAAGACCACGCCGCAGGCATTGAAGTCGATAGCTGGTGGCAAGATCTGCTCGACGGGGACGAATCTGAACGCACGGTGAGCCAACAGGCACTGGTTGATGCGTTCGGCGATGCTCGAAGCTGGCACGCGAAGGCTCAGGATAAACTGCGTCGCTGGATTGTGCGACACAACAAAGGCGAGTACTGGCCAACGGAGAATCAACAATCAGATGGATCGCAGGTTCGGCGCCGGAGAAAACTGACAGGCAATCTCAATGCTGCCACGGAAACACAATCCGGCATTGATGTGCCGGCCGAACAGTTACTGCAGTTTTTCCTTGCTGCCCGCAGCGCCGTTACCCCGAGCAAAGACCTGCTCGGCGAAGCTCTGTGCTCATCCTACGAGGCGTTTCGTGACACGCGGACCAATCGCGAGGCAAAGCTGGATGAGCAGGACGGAACGCGAGAGGACCTGTCGCACTCGACCTGGTATCTCAGCGAATTCGATACTGCGATGAGTCAGGTCGGTGGCGCCGCACACCCCAAGATCGCGAGGACCGTACAACTCGCTGCTGACTTGTGGGAAGCTGGAGAGAAGGTCCTCGTATTCGCATTCTATCGGCAAACCTGCACAGCTTTGCGCCGGCACATCACTGATGAAATACAGAAACGCACGCTGTCTCTAGCTCGGAAACGGTTGCAGGCGAATGGGGAGGACATTCAGGATGAAGAAATCGAAATGCGGCTGGGGCAGGTTCACGATCGCTATTTTGACAAGTCGGAGAGCCGAGGATGGCAGGCACTGCAGCATGCGTTAGATGCGATCATCGGACGGCAAAGAAACGCAGCTGGCGATGCGATGTCAGAG
>CAYZYB010000946.1:0-2746 GCA_964481505.1 uncultured Planctomycetaceae bacterium
GGTACAAATGCCCAGCCGGTACAGAAGCTGACCACTCCACGGCAGCCAGCAGTCCTCCGAGCGACCATGAGAATATCGTGCCGGGCATAAAGGCCAGCGGAGGCAGCAACATCCCCACGATCAAGGTGATGAATCCAGCCCAGAGGCAAACCAATACCACAGGAATCAGCAGCACATTGACAACAAGTCCAACCGGTGAAATCACGTGAAAGACGGCAGCAACAAGCGGCGCTGTTGCCACGAGGACGCACATGGCCTGTTTGTATCGGTACAGTAACAATAACCGAATCTCTTCGAAGACCTGCTTCCACTGTTCCCAGGCCGTAATCGCGTCCGGGGGAGCGTCTGGATTCACTTCGCCCAGGGTCACACCCGCAGTGACACGGCAGAGAGCCGCTACGGCGACGAACGAAAGCCAGGCACCTGTGTCGAATGCCAAATCAGGATTTGCCATCAGCATGATGACGACGGTCGCTGACAAAATGTTCACGACACTCGTTCTTCGTCCACTGAGCTCTCCGATGGCAAACACCACGAAAAACACGGTTGCCCGAACAACAGACGGCCGCAGGTCGGTCACCATCGCATAGACGACGCAGATTATAAGGCTGCCGACGATCGCCAGGTTTCGAGGTACCATCAGCAGACTTGCCGTGCGCAATAGAAACAAACACAAAATGCCAACATGCAACCCGGAAATCGCCAGCAAGTGCATTGTCCCACTGGAAACAAACGATGTCTCAAGCTCTGTCGGCAATTGATGGCGATTGCCCAACAGCAGCGCTAGTGCAACTCCCTGAACAGCCGGGTGAACGTTTCTGACGATCACACTCCGCGCGTCCTGCCTTAGCCAACTGGTCCAACGGCGAGGACTCCATCGACTGACTTTACGAACAATCTCAGTCGCTTCCGGATCAACGACGAATAGCTGAGCGGACACTCCTTGCCGTTCAAGATACTTCGGAAAGTCGAATTCCCCAGGGTTACCCGGCGTTTTTGGCCACATAAGCCTGCCTGTCAAAAGAACCTCGTCCCCATGACAAATCGCTTTCTCCGCAGCAACGCCACTCACAGCATCTCCGCCGACATAGACCTGGCAAACGCCCGATACCGTCTGTTCGGTGTCCTCAATCACGACACTGATTGCTTTGGCACGGAAGCGAGTCTGCGGTGGCATGTCTCGCCGCAGAGAAAACAGGTCTGCGGGTGATTCATGCACCACCGGAACCGTGATGATCTGAGCCCGCAGTCGCACGAAGCCTTCGCTGCTTCCGCAAAGTTGCCGAACGGACGTCGCATTTGCTGGAGGCTGATGGAATTGCCAGTGGCAAATGCCCAGTGCTGTTATCGTTGCTGCGAAACAAACAGCCCCGGTACGCTTCGACGCCGCCCGAAGAATCACTCTGCTGGCGAACATCCAGACAACGGCGACTGCGAAGTAGAGCGTTGGATTGCTGGGAAGTACGGAACCGAGAAAGACTCCGGACAGCAGGCAGGCTGCCGTCATGCTAAGAAATGATCCGTGTCGCGAGTCAGACAACGTTTCCGAAGAAGTCTGAGGCGACGCGTCCGACATGAGCGACTCTTTACGAACGGTCTCGGTTATCGAGCATCGGCTGCAGTTCGTCAACAAAGTCGTTCACGTCCTGGAATTCACGATACACCGATGCGAACCGAACAAAGGCAACTTTGTCGAGTTCGCGGAGAGCATTGAAGACGAGTTCTCCGATCTGCCGAGAGGGAATTTCCCGAAGTCCGTCTTCGTAGATCGACGCTTCTACGTTGGCCACCACGTTGTCGATCTGTTCGTTGCTGATCGGACGCTTGTAGCACGCCTTCTCGATTCCTGACCGGATTTTATTACGGTCAAACGGAATTCGAGTTCCGTCCTTTTTGATCACCTTGATCGGAGATTCTTCAATGCGTTCGTAGGTCGTAAAGCGGCGGCTGCAATCCAGACATTCACGACGGCGGCGAATCGAATAGTCCTGACTGTTACGTGAGTCAATGACTTTGGTTTCGTCGTTTTTGCAGAATGGGCAACGCATATGCAACGCCCTCCTCAAAAGGAACGCAGAATTTGATTCTTGGACAACGTGTGACTGCCGACATTGACCAATGGCTTCAACGTCTTGCGGCCCGCACGACATCGGCAGTCTATCATCAATCTGTCATGAACAAGTCGTCTTAAGGGGTTTATTTGCGGTTCGTGGCGTTTGCGAACCCAGCAAAAACACAACAGAACTCCAGTTCCGTACGGGTATTCCCGCATTTATTGCTTTCGCACCCAAAGTTGCCGCATTTTGAGGCCGTCAAGGAAGTGCCGGTTGTGGAACTTGACGAAAGCCCGAGTCGCCCCAGGAACACTGCCAGAATCCGACCCAGGCTGTTCAACGCTCTGAATCCTCACGCTCCTCACGCGCTGCCCCGGATCTATTTCGGCGGCGGGAAGTCGGGATGATGCTCAATCGGTGACATTCGCGCCGTCAGGTGTTCCGGACGGGTGCTGAATGGCTGTTGGAGAGCAGCGCCCTGCAAACTGAGATAGTCGCGTAGAGCCCAGTGATTGACGGGAAACGCCAGATCATCCCACGGCAAATCGGCTTGCGTTAGAGGAAACCACCGGACATCCAGACTCTCTTCGCCTGCCGAAAATTCAAGTGAATTCATCCTGGCCGTGAATACCATGTGTACCTGGCCAATTCTCGGCACGGTGTATGTCGCCAGCAGACCGTCGACGGAGACG
>CAYZYB010000947.1:0-2746 GCA_964481505.1 uncultured Planctomycetaceae bacterium
CGTTACCACTGTCCAAAGGTTCGCCATCATTCCTATTCTGAGGTGTGCATTGGACTCGGGGCTGCATAACCTCACCTGCGAGTCTAAGGAGATCGGGTTAGCTGGAGCCTTTTTCGCTGTCGCTCTCAGTCTTTGCTGGCACGCTTGGCGTTACAGTCGCTTTGGGCAACGACTTTTCAGGATCTGAAGCTTCTTCAGGAGCTTCAGGTACGACAATTTCACGCAGAATGAGGCGCCGAAAAACTGTTTTCGAACCTTCACTTTGCAGAGCGATTGAGCCCTTCGACGGTTTACATCCGGAAACTTCTCCGGCCTTGGTGCCGTTTATTTCTACGGAAATCTGACCGTTGATGCTGACAATTCGGCATTTGTTCCACTTGCCGACCTCGTTGCTCAGTTTCGGTGGCGCTTGGGTCGTGTTTCCTTCTGCGTCGCCGCTGGGAAAAATGTCGCCCGCCTGCGGCTGGTGAAGCTGCACCTGCATCGATGTCGGCCACAAACGCGGTTCGTCCTGAGTGTAAATCAGCACCCCACTATTTGCATTGGCGTCCGGAACCTTCCATTCGAAAGTGAGCTCAAAATCCGAGTATTGCTTTCGAGTGTAGAGAAAACCCTGAGGCTCCCCGACGCATATTAATTGCTTGTCATCACCAGCGCCGTTCATCTGCCAAACAGAAGCAAGTGCGGCAGAGTCTTTGGATGAGAAGTGCTTCCAATCCTTCGTTAGCTCATTTTTCAAAAGGTCAGTGCCCGGTGCGTCATTCGCTTTCTTGTCAGCAACAGCCTTCGCCGGCGTTTGGGGCTTCTTTTCAGTGGTTTCATCGGAAGATTTCGTGGTCTTCGTTACTCCCTCGTCTGCTCGAACGGTTTCGAGCGCCGCAACCGCAAATACAAGGGCAAGACCAGGGAGGAAGAGATTCCGCAACTGACGCGATGCTCCGCTGACGTTGAAAGCAGCGTTTTGAAACATGCGGAAGATCCGAGAATTATTGACCACGAAAGGAAACTCATAGAGCCATCGATAACACACCATTGGCTGATCATACGCAGAAATCTCTGAGGTTCAATCGACCGCCGGTTAAGCTCTCCAACCAATGCAAAATATGGGCAACAGCTCGCTGTCAAGGTAATTCAATGGCGACTTTGGGCGTTGAGCGTTCGCAATTCCATTTCGTTGCGTCTTCTTCCCCGCAAATTTCAGTTTGCAACAAGTCGCCTGAAAAAAACGAAGACAAGCCACAACAAGATACAAGCAACGAAGCGGCGAGAGCAGTCGCAGTGATCTTTGGCGCCTCGGGTTCCAAGGCTCAAACGCACCGCGGCGGCATTCGCCAAAATCACTCCGCCAACTCAGCTTCTGGTGGAGCCGCCGAACGGAATCTCTGAAATGGCGCAAGCACGACTAACATTGACACTCAACCGCAAACTTCTGTCACCTGAGAAACACCACCACCAACCCGCAATTCGTGCTGTTAGCCAGTATGTAACGGGGATTACAGCCAGACTTCGGCTGGGATTGGCGAATGTTGTTTCATTCATCTTTACCAGATTCATTTACCGTAGACGTCGGAGTGGGAGATCTGATAACGTTCTGTCGATCGTACTATTGGTCTTATTCAATGTGTGTACAGCAATGTAGATACATTTACTTCAATACGCGTCGGCACGGAGGCCGCAATGGGTTTGAAGAAAGCAAAGTTGAGCTTGCACACTGAGTCCGTCGAGAACGCGACTCCTCAGGCTCAGATACGTTGGCTGATTCGTCGTGATATGGACGAGGTGCTGGCAATTGAACGAAGCAGTTTTGAGTTTCCGTGGACAGAGGAAGAGTTTCTTTGTTGTCTGCGTCAAAGGAACTGCATCGGCACGGTTGCGGAGCTTGATCATCAAATCGTCGGATTTATGATCTATGAGTTGCACCAGTCAATGTTACGAATCCTGAACTTCGCAGTCGCTCCAGACATCCGTCGCCAGAAGATTGGTGGCCAGATGGTGCAAAGGTTGATCGACAAGCTATCTCAGCAACGTCGACGTGAAATTGTGCTTGAAGTTCGCGAAACAAATCTGGATGCGCAGTTGTTCTTCGCGGAAAGCGGGTTTCGGGCAGTATCTGTCTTGAGAAACCACTACGATGATACAATGGAAGACGCGTATTACATGCGTTACTCCCTGAACAGCAACAGCGAGCAGTTTGCGAACGGCAATCGATTGTCGGAATACGACGCTGCATAGTCTTCGCTGTTATTGATACTATCACCAAAGAACGCCTCCGGTTTCGCAGGCGTTCTTTTTTTTCGTGGACTGACATCAGTGCGGCGCATTTCGCAGGTCGGTAGACTCACGGATAACCTGAGTTGGTGGTTGGGGAATTCAACCTGCCTTTCGGTTTGGGATGGTTTCACATGCAGGCTGATTTCGCGATAATCGGCCAGATACAGCGTTTATCGATGGCGACGTCCTTTGAAAACGCAGTGCGTTCATGTGCCTGTGGCCCTTCCCAAGGTCATTCTTCAGCAAAAGATGCAGTGAATCCATGCAAGAGGTCCACTGCAATTGGAATACGGAGCGATCTCGATGATCGATGCGAATACGGATACCACAGAATCATCACCCGCGACGCGTCCGTTCGCGCACCTGCACTGCCACACTCATTTTAGTCTTCTTGATGGTGTGAATCGCATTCCGGAGTTGGTGCAGCAGGTGAAGAATCTGGGGATGAATTCCATCGCGATGACCGACCACGGGA
>CAYZYB010000948.1:0-2739 GCA_964481505.1 uncultured Planctomycetaceae bacterium
TCATTCCACGAACCAAGGGCTTTATGGAGTTGCTGATGAGCGACGTATCCGGTTCAAAAGACGACGATGCTCACCTGTCGATCGGAACTCCAGCCGCACTCAGCAATCCGATTCTTGAAGCCGCCCTGCCTCTGCTGCGAAACCTCGATCCTGCTCGAGTCACCGCAATCAAGCACGCTCTGATGCAATTGACGATTCTGCAGACCGAAGGTGTGACACTTTCAATGCCAGTGATGACGCTGACAAACTAAGACCTGGTCGCGCACACCGATGCGTGAAGCGACATTCCAAACGTGGCGTTGTCTAACTCACGAAAAGTCCTGAATCAAGATCCGTAGGGCCGGTTCCTACCGGCCGCTGCTCGTCGGCTCGGCCGGTAGGAACCGGCCCTGCATTGCACACAATAGGGGACGTGATTTCGGGACAGCTGCTGCTAAATTCCCAGCACTTTGTCACGCATTTCCCGTAGCGACAACGCGGTGAAGTCTTCGCCGTCGAAAATGATCTGAGTTGGCGGCCATGGGGCTGTTCCGTGCAGATTCTTGAGGTACTCGCTGACGTTCATCCAGCGGATTGTGCCGTCTGATGTGCGGATCACCAGCATCACCGGATACTCCTGAGCAACCCAGTAATCCGCATGGCGTTTGTTTTTAATCTGAAAGACGTCTGCATCATCGCGTTGACGATGCTTCAGATAACTGTCGCCGCTTTTTAGCTGCAGATACAGGCGTTTGCCGCTGGCATTGCCGGACTGATCTTTGAATTCGATTTCTCCGTCGATGCCCCAGTCGCTGTTTGGTGTGGGGCGAAAGATCTGCCCGGCTTCGCCAGCGATCGAGAATGCATGACCGACCAGAATCAATTCGCGGCTTTCGTTGTCCAAAGCAGCGTCGGCATCCTGATTCATTTCCTGCACACGTTGTTTGGTTTCCGGCAGGCCAAAGCGGTCTTCCAGTTCGTCCGTTAGCGGCACCCGCTCTTCGCAGGCACCGCAGAGGATGTCTTTCATGTTTTTCTGCAGCCGCACTTCAATCGCCTGACGGTTTTCCAGCGGTACGTGGCAATGTGGGCAGACGTAGTGACGAACTCGTTGAAGAGTTTCGTCGACGCAGCGTCGCTGAAGGTGTTCATGGATGTAGCTGACAAACTCCACCTGAGTGTCCATCGGAATGTCGGCTTCCATGTAGACGGTGATCTCAGCGGCCCCTTCGCCTTTCTTTTCCATGCAAAAGCCCAGACGTTTGCCGGCATGCGTCCCGAAGTCGGCCGCGTAACGCCACAGTGTGTCGTTCTTGAACGTGCGAGTGTAATGCAGACGCACGACCAGCGTGGCGTAGATTTCGTCCAGAGCACCTTCGAACTGATACGTCACCAGCGTGTTGGGCTGTTGTTGCAGCGGCGGACGTTCTCGGGAAAAGTACGACGGAAAGACCAGGACAGGGCCATCAGGTGATGATTCTCGCAGACACAGACCATGATCGATGAAGGTCTGATGCATGGCTCGCAACACGATGTCTTCTTCGAAATCCGGCAGCCGTATTAGATCTGCCCATTCCATGTCTCGATCAAAGATCTGCTGTTCGCGGATGCTGCCAATTTCGTCCGAATGATTGCGAACTTTGCGAACCACGGCGGCGGCGTAGGAATTGATCAATTCCGGCTTCAGCAACACAAAGTCACCAAATTCCAGTTTCCACACCAGTCCTGGCCCGGCCAGCAGACTCACCACAGTTCGCAGCTGATCGATCGTGAACGAGTGTTTTTCTGCGGGCATCTCGACTTCCCCGGAGGCCAGCCGAATTTCCAATTGCTGTTTCAGTTCCCCCATTCGCAGCAGGACGAGCCCCTCGTCTCGCATGCGGATGATTTCGTCCTTAAGCCGTTTGAAAATGATCGGGCTGGAACGGTGAGAAATTCTGTCCCACGGAATGTTGTCGATGATGTCTGTTTTCAGTTCTTCACAACCGTCACCCGTCTGGGCACTCGTCTTGACGAAGCCGCAGTACCCCAGCTCTTTTGCGTATTCGGTCAGTCGTTCTTCGCTGACCATTAGGCCACCGCGGTCCGTGCGGCCGGCGACAAGGAGGCGTTCGAAATCACGGCGAGCCGCTCGTCGCAGGTCGCGGTCCCAGTTGGCAATGCCTTCGTAGGGATTTTCAGCCTGCGGGTTGAACACCAGCACGGCCATGGCGGCTTCATCCATAAACAACTGGTGGATGAGTCGATAGTCGTGCTGCCCGGCAAAGTCCCACAACCAAATTTCCCGGTCAATTTCGTCAGCACCGTTGTCGTGTTCCAGGCGGACACGTGTGGCCCAGTCTTCATCCGTTCTGGTAACGTTATGGGCATCCGTGGATTCCGTTTTTACGAATTTGCCGGTGGTCAGTCGCTGCGTCAGCCCGCTCTTTCCGACACCGCTGTCGCCAACGATCAGGACTTTGGCATTGGTGTAAGATGTGAAACGGAGTCGCGCTGCCTGAACATCAGCGTCGGTCGACTGCCACGGCCATTGTCGCAGAACACGATTCTCCGCCCCGGACCAAATCGTCCCATCCGCGCTGAACGAAACGCTAACGACCACAGTTGAATGTCCCTCGAACGTGTTGATGCCTGCGCCGCTCTCCACATCCCACAGCCGCACCGTGTCGTCATGTGATCCGGAGACCACCTGTTTGCCGTCCGGGCTGAACGAAACGCTATGAACAGAACTAAAATGTCCTTCGAGTGTGTTGATGCATG
>CAYZYB010000949.1:0-2737 GCA_964481505.1 uncultured Planctomycetaceae bacterium
ATCTCGAACAGCGTCGTCTTCAACAGCAGGAAGCGATCCGCCGACTCACTGTGGGGACAGAGCGGCTTGCGGAGCTGAACCTGAGTCGCCTGAATGTTGCAGCAGAAATTGCCGAACTGCATGTGTACGATGACCAACTGACCAACGAGGTACTGCGTCGTAGCGATGCCAGGAGCCTGCTGCGTCAACATCGACAGGAAGCGACAAAAGCCGAACAGGAGGCTCGCGAAATCTGCCGTAAGCACGAAACAGACTTTCACGAAATTGAATTGACGATCAATGGCATCGAGCATCAGTTGTCGACGTCAGCGGAACGAATTCAGGACGAATTTCAGGTGTCGGTGGAAGAGGCCGTTGATGCGGGACGATCTGCTGTCGCCGAATGGCTGACGGATCAGGAAGCTGTCGCTGCCAAAGCGTCAGAGCCGACGACTGAACCTGACGCGGAGAATACCGGCGAACCAGACTGGTTGGTTGAGGCTGTTGACGACGAGACCGCCGCGAAGCATTTTGGTGTGGACGGTGAAGAGGATGCCATCAAGTACTTTGTCGATGACCCGCAGGTTCAGCAAATTCTGCGCGACGACGAACGCTATGACGAACTGCGTGGTACGGTTGACCAGCGAGTTGGAAAGTTACGGCGTAAACTGAAGAAGCTCGGCAACGTCGGTACTGAGAGTCTTGAGAATCTCAACGAACTGGAGACCCGTTTCGAGCGTTTGCATTCTCAGCTTATGGACCTTCAGGCGGCTCGCGATACCCTGCGAGACATGGTGCGGCAGATTAACGTGCAGAGCCGCGAGATGTTTGAGAAGTCGTTCGAGACCATTCGTGGGCATTTCCGCGAGTTGTTCCGACGGCTATTCGGTGGTGGTGAGGCGGATGTGATTCTGGAAGATCCGGAAGACATCCTGGAATGCTCAATCGACGTGGTCGCTCGGCCACCCGGAAAAGAGCTGCGGAGTATCTCACTGTTGAGTGGCGGTGAGAAAACGATGACAGCGGTGGCGTTGCTGTTGTCTATTTTTAAGAGTCGCCCGAGTCCATTTTGTATTCTGGATGAAGTCGATGCCGCTTTGGATGATGCCAATATCGCCAGATTCGTTGGCGTTTTGAAGGACTTCCAGCAGGATACGCAGTTCATCATGATCACTCACCGCAAACCAACCATGGCAGTGACGGATGTTCTGTACGGCGTGACCATGGAAGAGAGCGGGATTTCAAAACGCCTGGTCGTTCGGTTTGAGGAGATCGACGACAAGGGGAACTTTGTCCCGCGAGAAGATCGCCAAAACAAGGCTGCGTAAATCGACAAGGCCGCACAAAGTTTGGCAGGCGACTCGGAGAGCCGCTCTACTTTGAAAAACTGAGTCACCCTGACGGCAGGTGAGATCAGATTTTTCCAACTTTTTGTGTTGCTGATCGCACCAACTCCAGCAGGCAGGTATTCTGCGTTGACTTTCCGGGTTGCGGCGTCTGGTAACGATGGCAGCGACTGAGTCACGGTTGATTGTGCGTGCGAGGCCGCAAACGCGCGTTATGCGGAAGATAGGCAAGCACTACAGCAGTTGGGTCTGTTGCAGGTGTTGCTGGCGTGCGAGGCGACAGGCCGTGCAGGTCTGTTAAGAAGGTTAAAGTCGCCACCATCGATCGGACGAAACATAACCTTGGCGAATGTTACCTGTTGTGGCGACAAGCAACTCGATGCTTGTTGCAGGGAGGCCAGGAAACATGATGGGCTCCATTCGCTAAGGGGGGAAAAGTAGTTTTCGATCGTGCAGAAGGGATTCTGCCTATGTGTTCGTGTGCTTCTGCATGCGTTCCTCGATCTCTGTTCTTCCTTCCGACCCAATGTGTCATGTGATGGCACAGTGCTGCCCGCACGCAGCTCAAATTGGACCCCTGTCACTTCCCCGACCCGTAACCCGTTTGCGGTCACACGATGTATTGATCAATCGAATTCGTTCGAGAGGTCTTCCGCGGATGGGCAAGTAGGGGGTGACGATTCAGTATTGCAGGATGCAGTACTGAGTTGTGAAGTGAGAATTGATTGGAGAGCCCGCCCATGAAAACGATCTTCACTACTGGACAAGTAGCTAAGATCTGTAAAGTTGCCCCGCGTACAGTTTCAAAGTGGTTCGATTCCGGACGACTTCGAGGCTATCGAATTCCTGGCTCGCAGGACCGACGCATTCCACGTGAACATTTGATTCGGTTCCTTAAGGAACATGGAATGCCCCTCGGTGAGTTAGAAGACGAAGCGCTTGGCAAGATCTTGCTTGTTGGTTCTGACGGAGCGACTCGTACGAGTCTCGAAGAAATGATGGCCAACGACGACTTTAAGATTGAAACTGCGTCCAGTGGTTTTGAAGCCGGAATCCAGGCAGAGTCAGTTCACCCCGATTGTGTGGTGGTTGATTTTGTTATGGGCCGCGAAGAAGCTCTGATGATTGCTCAGAATCTCAAGAAGAATGGTGAATACGAAGACACCGTTCTGATTGGTCTGCTGAGTGATGAAGACAATGCGAGCGGTTTCGACCGTACTGTCTTCAACGAAACGTTTCGTAAGCCGTTCGACGCAGCTCTGCTGGCCGAACGAGTGCGAACGCTCGTGAACCGAAGAAAGCAGTTGGCTTAGGTCAACTGACAAGGAATGACGCTGCTTGCGGTGTCAAACCTGAAAATATGCCATCTGGGGGTTCATTCTTCACCGAATGAACGTCCGATGGCATTTTTT
>CAYZYB010000950.1:0-2736 GCA_964481505.1 uncultured Planctomycetaceae bacterium
ATTCATGACTTGATGCGTTCCCGCCCTATCGCTGATCGACAAGCTTGTGCGGATATCACGGTGTAGTGAAAGTCGTCAGAAGTTTCTCGTTACTCCATACATTCGCAGCACTTGCCCCGAAGGATAGCAAGTATCCCAACCGGCGGCCTGTCATAGAATGATCTAACGCATTAGCAGTTCTGTCGAGGAGTACGATGAGGGGGTCTCAGTCATCGGCGATTCCGGTGGCAATTCGTTGTAACAGCTCAGCTCCTTCGATACCGATCGGCAACCGTGTTTCAAAGCTCATCAGCACATCTCCATCGCCCTACCTTTTTTCCTTCCCCCGTTTTTCAGGCACTGAGGCACCACTCGATGTGTATGGTCGATACTTCGGTACGGGTTTGTAGTTGCCTTTGCCTTTTTCCCAGCGGAAGGTGTTGCCTTCGATCACCAGATCCTTTCGAGCGTTCAGCTTCTGTTGAGGCGTGGCGAACTTCAATGGAGCGGCCTTTGACAATTCGATTTTGACATCGGCGTACTTTTCGTCCGTCGCAAGGTTGTTCCATTCGTTTGGATCGTCACGTAGGTTGTACAGTTCTTCACCGTCGTCGCCATAGCGAATGTAACGCCAGTCGCGATTGATCACCGCGTATTCTCCCCCAGCCATGTATGGCAAATAGACGGTCCGGTCTGTTGCTGCCGTTGGGTTGGCAAGAGTCGTTGCCAGCGATTCGCCTTCCAGCGTTTGCTGCGGTTTCGGCAGGCCACACATTTCGACGAACGTCGGGTACATGTCGATCAAGCTGGCTGTAACGTCCGTCTTTTGCCCGCGGGCGACGCCAGGGCCAGCCCAGATGAACGGAACGTTGGATGTTCGTTCCCACAAGGTGTGCTTTCCCCATTGCCCTTTTTCCCCGTGGTGATATCCATGATCGCTCCACAAAACGACAATGGTGTTGTCGGCGTACGGGCTCGCGTCCAATGCATCGAGCACTCGGCCCAGCATCGCATCGGCGTAGCTAATGCAGGCAAGGTACCCATGAATTGCGTCGTCCATGGCACCCATTTTTACGAGCTTTTCGTGGTGCAGCCGTTTGCGGTTTTCTCTCTGCTTGCGAACCTTCGCAGGCAGGTCTTCCAGATCGTCTTCGCGCATCGGCGGCATCGCAATTTTTGCCGGGTCGTACTTGTCGAAGTACTTCTGCGGACAGTAGTTCGGGAAATGCGGTGAATACAATCCGCAGCCCAGAAAAAACGGTTTTTCGTGTTTATTCTGCAACTGTTCAACCGCCCAGTTCGCTCGAATCGTGTCCGCCATCTCTTCTTCTTTGTCGTTCGGCACCGCCCCCCATTCCAAAAACAGTCCTGCCTTAAACGTCTGGCCTTTGTTGTAAACGCTGTTGGGAAACGGCTGCGGCACAGGTGTTTCTTTGCTCCACGAATCCAGTGGCCAGCCGTGGTTTCGCTGAATCGCATTCCGCAGAAAGAACTCCGTCCAGCCTCGCTGATCAATCGCACCTTCCGGATGATGAAACAGCTTGCCTGTTCCAAGAGTCGTGTAGCCGCCTTTCGAAAAGCTCATTTGCAGAGCTTCGATTTCCGGATGACTGACAAAGTAATTCGCGGTCGTGTAGCAACCCGTAGTCGACGCATGCTGACCAGAAAAGATCGCCGCGCGACTGGGCGCACAGAAGACTCCTGCTGTGTGAGCGTTCGTGAAGTTGACTCCGCGAGCCGCCAGCCGATCAATGTTGGGCGTGATCGCCTGCGGAGTTGTTCCCAGGCATCCAATCCAGTCGTTCATGTCGTCCACGGCAAGAAACAACACGTTGGGCTTGGAATCAGCGGCCTGCAATTGGCTGGCGAGCAGTACAGAAACCACGTAGAGTAAACGGAGAATTGGCTTGGGGCTCATATTCGTTTCTAATTGATGCTTCGGGATCGTGAAAAACGTTTCGGGGTGGAGCTACTGCTAATGCTGCTTCAGATTACTCTTAAAGAATGCGTCGGTGGTTTCAACCATTTCGTTAAACCAGATTTGCTTACCAAGAAACGGATGGGGGGCGTCTTTGATGACGGTGAGGTCTGCAGAGATTCCTAGTTGCTGCATCCGTTCGCGGAAGTCCTCGGCATGGGTGCTGGGATCGTCCTTTTCGCCGGTCATGAACCAGCAGGGCGGATCGGTTTTGTCGAGGTGATGCAGCGGGGACGCGAGGCGATAGGTTTCCGGTTTCTCCTGCTGCGAACCACCAAGGAATTGTCTCCAGATTTGTCCGCGTTGTTCAATCGCCGAAACTTCGCGAGTGCGAGCGGAGAGGAAATCGGTTTGAGCTCCCATTGGCACGGCTGCCTGAATCGTGCTGCTGAATTCAGCGTTCCCACCGTTGCCTTCTAATTCTTCCACACCCGCAGAAGTGGCCAACAGGGCGGTCAGGTGCCCTCCCGCGGAAAGCCCGATGGCGCCAATGTTGTTGGCGTCGATGCCGTATTCCTTAGCGTTGGCTCGCAGAAATCGGACGGCCGCCCTGCAATCGAAAATAGCTGCGGGAAACGGAGCTTCACCGCTCAGACGATACGAAATTGTTGCCGCCACATACCCTCGAGCCGCCAGTGCCTGAGCAATCAAACCGTGGTTCGCTCGGGTTCCATTCGCCCAGCCACCGCCGTGAATGCACACGACCGTCGGCAATTGCCCCCAGTGTTTCTTTGGCCGATAAATGTCCAGTTCTAAACTGCGATCGCCATATGTGGCGT
>CAYZYB010000951.1:0-2726 GCA_964481505.1 uncultured Planctomycetaceae bacterium
GCACAAGTCACAAGATTGAACAACAGGCCATTTTGAAACAGGCTTTGGAAACAGCATGAGCAACGAAGTTGAAATTACGGTCCCGACAGTTGGCGAATCGATTACAGAAGTATTTATCGGTGAATGGTATGCCGCGGCGGGCACGTTTGTCGCACTGGACGGAAACGTCGTTGGTCTGGAAACGGACAAGGCAACGTTTGACGTTCCGGCTCCCGTTGCTGGTACCATCACAAAGGTGCTGAAAGACGCTGGCGATACGGCGGAAGTCGGCGAAGTGATTGGCTATATGGTGCCGTCAGAAGCTCCTGCCGCTGCACCGTCTGCTCCAGCACCGGCAACTCCCGCGGCAACTCCCGCGGCGTCTGGTCATGTGATGCCTGCGGCGGAACGCATGATGGAGCAGGAAAACCTGACTCCCGGTTCGGTTGCCGGCAGCGGGCCTGGTGGTCGAGTCTTAAAGGAAGACGTCGCTCGACATTTGCAGGGCGGCGACCCGATCAGTTCTGGATTCGGTGGTTCGCGGGAAACCAAAACAGTGCCGATGAGTCCGATTCGGCAGACGATCGCATCACGGCTGGTGAGTGCTCAGCAGACCGCTGCGTTGTTGACGACGTTTAACGAAATCGACATGCACGCAGTCAAAGAACTTCGCAAAACGTATCAGGATGCGTTCGTTAAGAAGTACGGTATCAAGCTGGGGTTCATGTCATTCTTTGTGCGAGCGATCGTGGACGCGCTGGCTGAGTTTCCTGCAATCAACGCCCAAATGGACGGCAAGAAGCTGATCTACCACGATTACTGTGATGTCGGCATCGCGGTTGGCGGGGGCAAGGGCCTGGTTGTTCCCGTGCTTCGCAATGCGGAAAACATGAGCTTCGCGGAAATCGAAGCAGCCATTCGAGACTTCGGTGCAAGAGCTCAGAAGAACCAGATTTCGTTGGAAGAACTCGAAGGTGGTACGTTTACCGTGACAAACGGCGGTGTCTACGGATCGTTGTTGTCAACGCCGATTGTTAATCCTCCCCAAAGCGGAGTGCTCGGCATGCACGGAATCGTCGATCGTCCGATTGCGGTAAACGGCGAAGTCGTCATTCGACCGATGATGTATGTCGCGCTGACCTACGATCACCGCGTCGTCGATGGTAAAGAAGCTGTGTCGTTCCTGAAACGGATCAAGGAAATCATCGAAGATCCTGCTCGCCTGATTCTGGAAGTGTGAGGCCGCGATGATCGCTGGCGGAGACGGGCTGACGCCTGAAGACGCTTCGGCGTCGGCAGTAGTTCTCAGCAGTCGCAACGCATTGAACAGAAGCTATACAAAGACTTTTCATGTCTGAATCCTACGATCTGATTGTCATTGGCGCCGGGCCAGGCGGATATGTTGCCGCCATTCGAGCTGCTCAGCTGGGAATGAAAACGGCTGTCGTCGAACGCGAACCGAAACTCGGTGGTACGTGTTTGCGAGTTGGTTGTATTCCCAGCAAGGCGCTTTTGGAAACGACCGAGTTGCTCGAACAGTCAAAGCATTCGTTTGCAGAACGTGGCCTTATTGCCGGTGACGTCAAAGTCGATTTGCCGCAAATGATGGCTCACAAAGATGGCGTGATTTCGCAGCTCGACGGCGGGATTCAGGGGCTTTTGAAAAAAAACAGGATCGATCGTCACTTTGGGCATGGTCGATTGCTGGGCGATGGCAAGGTTGAGATTACGGGCGAATCGGAATCTGTTCAGCTGTCCGCAAAGAACATTCTCATCGCGACCGGCAGCGTTTCGTCTTCGTTTCCCGGTATGCAACCTGACGGCGATCGCATCGGAACCAGCACCGAAGCGCTTTCCTGGCCGGAAGTTCCCGAACACCTTGTCGTGATTGGTGCCGGAGTCATCGGGCTCGAACTTGGCACCGTTTGGCGGCGGTTGGGTTCGCAGGTCACTGTGCTGGAGTATCTGCCTCGTATTTTGCCGGGCACGGATTCCCAGGTAGCAAAGGAAGCTCAGAAGATTCTGACGAAGCAGGGCATGATCTTCGCTCTTGGGACCAGGGTTCAGCAGGTGACTTCCGACGAAACAGGTTGCCGAGTTGAAATTGAAGGTGGTGACCCGCTGAATTGTGATCGAGTGCTGATTGCGGTTGGGCGTCGGCCGTGTACTGACGGACTGGGCCTGGAATACGCGGGTGTCGAAACGGATCCACGCGGTTTTATTCGCGTCAGTTCGACTTATCAGACAACGACAGCCGGGGTGTATGCAATTGGCGACGTCATCGGTGGAGCCATGCTTGCTCACAAGGCGGAAGAAGAAGGCATCGCCTGTGTCGAACGCATGGCCACCGGCCACGGCCATATCGACTATAACACGATTCCGGGTGTCATTTACACCGCACCTGAAATCGCTTCCGTCGGTGAAACCGAAGATGCATTGAAGGAGCAGGGTCGGAAGTATAAGGCGGGTCGATTTTCTTTCGCCGCCAACGGTCGGGCGCGAGCGGCCGGGCACATGGAAGGCTTCGTCAAGATTCTTGCTGACGCCGAAACCGATCGTGTTTTGGGTGTCCACATCATTGGCGCTCATGCGGGCGAATTGATCGCCGAAGCTGCGATTGCAATGGGCTTTGGGGCGAGCAGCGAAGACATTGCTCGTTGTTGTCATGCCCATCCAACGCTGGCAGAAGCCGTTAAAGAGGCCGCTTTGGCAGTGGATAAGCGAGCCATTCATTCTTAGTCCGGCCC
>CAYZYB010000952.1:0-2724 GCA_964481505.1 uncultured Planctomycetaceae bacterium
AGTCTGTGCCAACTTCGGCAGGTTGCCAACAGTTGAGGTTGGCGAACCTGAGCTGAGTATTTCTGGTCGTACTTTACCAAACCGTAATTCTCATCGACCAGTATTCCAGAAAAAGAGAGACTCATGGGTACCCAAACCGGCCAGGATTCCGGCCCCGATTTTTCAAAAACCGAACTCATCCCCTGTATCGCTCAGGATTCCGAAACCGGCGACGTGCTGATGATGGCATGGATGAATCAGGAAGCCTACGAAGAAACGTTAAAGACACAGCGAGTCGTTTACTTCAGTCGCAGCCGTCAAAAGCTATGGCGAAAAGGCGAAGAAAGCGGCAATGTACAGGAACTCAAAGCCCTGTACTTCGACTGCGATGCGGATACTCTACTGGTCAAAGTCAACCAAATCGGGGGAGCCGCCTGTCACGTAGGATATCGCAGCTGCTTCTTCCGGCGTGTCGACCCGGCCACGGGAGAATTCGTCGTTGAAGGCGATCGCGTTTTTGACCCGGCCGAAGTCTACAAAAAATAGCCTGCCAGCAGGTTGCCCCTCGCAACCTGATCTTCTCATTACTCATTCCGCATACGCGTTTTTCACGATCAGCAACTTACATGTCCGAACGAAAACTCAAACTTGGTATTCCCGCAGGCAGTCTCAAAGATTCGACTGCTGCATTGTTTCAGCGAGCGGGCTACAACATTAAGTTCGCGTCTCGATCTTACTTTCCGACGGTCGACGATCCGGAAATCGAATGCATGCTGATTCGAGCTCAGGAAATGGCTCGCTATGTCGAAAACGGAATCCTCGACGCCGGCATCACTGGCCATGACTGGGTGATGGAAAACAACTCCGACGTCCACGAAGTTTGTGAACTGGTATTTTCAAAAGTCAGTCGCAGGCCGGTGCGGTGGGTGCTGTGCGTTCCCGATGATTCTCCGATCCAATCGGTCAAGGATCTCGAAGGCAAACGCGTTGCCACAGAAGCGGTCGGCATGACAACTCGGTATCTCGAAAAACACGGCGTCAACGCCATCGTCGAATTTTCGTGGGGCGCAACAGAAGTCAAGCCGCCGAAACTCGCCGATGCGATTGTTGAAGTGACAGAAACCGGGAGTTCTTTGCGAGCCAACAATCTGCGCATCATGGATGAAGTGATGCAAAGCACGACGCGGTTTATCGCCAACCCCAATAGTTACGGCGACGAATGGATCAAAAACAAGATCGACAACATCGCCCTCATGCTGCAATCCTGCCTAGCCGCCGAAGGCAAAGTAGGGCTCATGATGAACGTCCACCGCGAACAACTCGACGCCGTGGTTGCCATCCTTCCGGCGTTGCAGACGCCGACTGTTTCTCACCTTTCTGATCCCGATTGGGTGGCCGTCAGCACCATCGTTGACGAAGGTGTCGTCAGGACTGCCGTGCCTCAGTTGAAGGCTGCCGGAGCCATCGGGATTGTTGAATACCCCATCAGCAAAATCATCGATTGACCGACAAGCGTCGTCGATCAATCGGGTTAACAGGCCTCCGAGCAGTCATTCGCCCCGCGGCGGAACAGTGACTACTCCTCCAGCGCCGTGACCTCGATGCTCAAATCCTGCAACTGATGATCGTCGACTGCGGCTGGGGCGCCGGAGAGTAAGTCGGAGGCCTTTTGTGTTTTCGGGAACGCCACGATGTCGCGGATGTTGTCGTCGCCCGCGAGAATCATCACCAGACGGTCGAGTCCCAAAGCTGCGCCGGCGTGCGGGGGAGCTCCGTAGCGAAGTGCTTCCAGCAGGAAGCCGAACCGAGCCTCGGCCTCTTCTTCTTTGATGTTAAGAAGGTCGAAGATTCTTTGCTGGACTTTCGAATCGTGGATACGAACACTGCCACTGGCCGCTTCGCAGCCGTTGATGACCAGGTCGTACGAATCCGCTCGCACTTTTCCCGGGTCCGTTTCCAGCAATTCGACGTCGTCTTTGTGTGGCTGACAGAACGGATGGTGTTCCGCGTCGAAACGGTTTTCGTCTTCGTTCCAATGCAGCAAAGGGAAGTCCACGACCCATAACGCACAGAAATCTTCCGGGTTGTAAAGCTCAAGCTCTTTCCCCAGACGGTTTCGCAAAGCGGCTAATGCTGCCGAAGTAACATCAGGCTTGTCTGCCACGAAGAGCAGCAGGTCGCCGCCTTCTCCGTTCATGCGTTTGATGATTTCCTGCTGTTGTTCTTCGTTGAAAAATTTGGCGATCGTCGATTCCAGCTTGCCGCCAGCGACTTTCATATACGCCAGGCCTTTCGCGCCGTACTCGCCGACGAAGTCCTTCAGGTCTTTGTCCAGCAGTCGGCGACTGTATTTGTCTGCCGCACCTTTGGCGTTGATTCCACGCACACGACCGCCACCTTCGACAACATTTTTGAAGACTCCGAAGTCGCTGGCGGCTCCTACGTCGCCGATGTCAATCAATTCCAATCCAAATCGCAGGTCGGGCTTGTCGCTGCCGTACTTCTCCATCATGTCCGCGTATGTGTGTCGCGGCAGTGGTTCGGTGACGTCGACCCTTTGACCTCTTTCACGACCGACGCCACCATCCCGTCGATCATTGTCAAAATATCGTCGCGCTCTACGAACGCCATTTCGAGGTCGATCTGAGTGAACTCCGGCTGCCGATCCGCTCGCAAATCTTCATCACGAAAGCAGCGCGCGATTTGGTAGTAGCGGTCGAAACCAGACACCATCAGAATCTGTTT
>CAYZYB010000953.1:0-2708 GCA_964481505.1 uncultured Planctomycetaceae bacterium
TGTCTACGGACCACGCGAAGGTTTTGGCTTGAAGCTATTTGCCGAACGGGCGGAATACGTTTGCTTTAAAGATTGCCCTCAAGACGCTGAGGGAATTACCGAATGGAACCGGCGCCTGTGGGCGATCCATTATTGGTCGCAGAACGCATATCAGGACAAACTCTACGATGAATCCGACCTTGCGTTACTGCACAAAGAAACGCAAGTCACACACATCCTAACCAGACGACTTGGCCCGTTTTCTAAGAAACCAGTCTGGCGAAACACTCACTGGCGAATCTACAGAACAATACCCAGCGACGGCGCGCCTGGCGAATTAAGGACATCGGTTGATGCGGATAGCGTGAAATGAGAACGGCATGCTGACTGAGTGCAGGAACTCAATCAGCATGCCGAAGCTCGCCCGATTTTCAATGATTCTGTTTTTCGTTTCGCCCGACTACTCCAGGGCTTTGGCGTCTCAGTGGCTGCTTTTCCGAACTCCCGGTCCGACAAATTTCGGTGGACAGGCTAGCAATTCCAATTGAACAAATTCTGTCTTCTGAACATAACCATGAATGGAGAGCACTGCTCGAGTCGGTTCGTTAAATCGGTCGTCATCGTTGTTACTTAGTGAATACCATTCAAACCGATGCACTTCCTGAAACAGACTCATCAGCTGCTTCACATCAATCACAAATCCCGCATGTTCGATCTGGCCGTCTTTGGGCCCGCCGATGATTTCTGTGGTGCCCATGTATAGGCAAGCCGTCCAGCCACGCTCGTCGGCCTGGCAATCGTATCCCACTCGCCCAACGCTGGAGAGGGGTTCAAATAGATTTGATGCATCGATAATGAATTGCCGCAGCCATTCCGGGCGTTGATCTCGCAGCTCCCGACGAGATCGGTAGTCCTCCATTTGTTGCAGGAGTTCTTCAATGGACATTGATTAGCACTAACGGTTGTAGGTGGGAATGGGTGATGTGGTCAGCGTTTCACAAGGACCTTGCGGGCCCCATTCCAATCCGTCGGCGCTGTTAGGTATTGTTTTGTTTAGATCGTTGAGAAAATCCTGATCCGGTAGGGCAGATATCGGGCTGGTCTGCACGTAGGTTCAGCGGAAACCGTTCTCTGTCAGCAGTTCTCAAAACACAAGTCCCGTCTTTCCTGCGGCGCCGTCTGAGGACCGTTGAGCGACGCGTACCGATTGATCCAGCTGCACACCTTCAATCGGATGGCGCTTGTTGCAGCGGTTTGACAGCTCTCAAAAGTCATGCGGGCTATGAGAAAGGGAGCAAAGTCCCGAGTGAAGCCTCCTACGGCTCTTTTGCCGTGGTAGACGCTTTATGGCTCTGCAATTCTGGTTTTCGCTCCTCGTCATCGGTTCAGGTTGTGATACCTGTGATGTTTACACTTTGTAACCTGAATCTAACACAACTAACGGCGATCCCGAATAACTGGCCTGTCCCGGTTGTAAGGATCGCATCGTAAGTCTTTTGCCAGAGGCAGGTTGCAGCACTCCATGTCGCTCATCCGGTGCAGTTATTGACCCTCGGCAGTGGCTTTGGCTCGGCACTTGCTTTGGTAGTCCGGTGTGGTTCTGCGCCATCGGGCTTGTGGAACCTCTCTCTCCTCGGCTCAGTGAAGTAAAGGTTTTCAATGCTTGTCGCCCTATGGAAGGACGAAGATGGTGTCATTCTGTCCGCAGAATTGGTGTTGATTGGCACCATACTGATTGTGGGAATGGTGGTTGGTCTGGTCGAACTGCAATCCGCGGTGGTCGCTGAACTGAGTGACCTTGGAGACGCTTTGGGAAATCTTGATCAGTCATATCAGGTGCCGGGCATCACGTCCTACAAATTTTGTGGGCACGTCAAGGCCTCCACTGCCGGCACGTCGTTCTTTGATCAGGTTGACTACTGCGACTGCAATGCCGTTATCACGTGCGATGGGGCGACATCCGCTGGCGAAGGAACTTTTAGGAGCGGCGGCGGAGTTGGTATTGGCTCGACGCCTTACGGCAATAGTGATGGATCATTCTCCGCGCCGCAGCACGTCCATCCAATGGCAAAGCAATCCGGAAAATTCACTGCGGAGGAGATTAAGGAACTCGAACGCATTAAGATGGAGCGGCGCGTCTTTGAACGCTTCAAAACTCCCGAGCCTTCACCGGAACTGGCTGCCCCGACGCCGGGTACTGAGTAAATCGACTGACTCCCCACGAACGGTCGAGTGGAGATGCGCATTTAGACATTTCGCAATGTTCACTGATCGTTGTGTCGTCTTCGAAGACCTGCGTGAACACTCTCCCGTACCACGCGCCTTCAAAAGAATCGTCTTGAACGATTTCCGCTACACCAGTAGCACGGGAGGAGATTCCCCGGCTGTTTCGACACGGGCGACGCGATTCGCCGAATGATCACGAGTAGACGTGGAGGGTCGCTACTGCCCGTGCGAACGGCTGTTGTCTAACCAAAGATGGACGCAGATTGCTGCGCGATATCTTTGTTTAGCTGCAACCATCTGTGGTTTAGTGCTGCTCTCGCCGGTCAACGGAGGTGGATTCAAGCTCAGTCGTAGCCAGTCTGCGGGAATTCAGGACAGACACTTCGGATCTCACAGAAGTCATTCAACTTACTTGTTTGATTTCCGAAAACTTCGCACCATGCAAGGCAACGGCAGGGGAACTTTCGTGCCCCATTCATAAACCGTCTTCAACAATCTAGTTT
>CAYZYB010000954.1:0-2707 GCA_964481505.1 uncultured Planctomycetaceae bacterium
CTGTACAACGAAATCGACCGCCCCGATGATGCGCGAGAAATGTTCCACCTCGAAATCAAAGAACGCGAACAACGCGGAGACTACGCAGGCGCAGGCGAACTGGCTGACCAGCCACTGGACGATTCAGAACTTGCCACAACGCTGCTGTTCAACGGCTGGATGCAGAACGTCAACGGCACAGCCTGTTTTCGAAAGCTCATGACCATCAACGGTCGACGCGGCAATCATCGCGACGCAACCTGGGCCATGCAGCAACTGACAGTGGAAGATGAATTCAGCGCAGAACAGCTCGAAGACGCAATCAAAGTCTGCAGCGAATCGGCCACGTCCTATCCCGATGAAAACGTCCGCACGGCAGCGCGACAGCACACGCTGCGGCTGGCTGCGGTACTGCTGAAGTCAACGGATCCCGTGGAATCCACTCAGAGTCAAACGACCGCACTCACAGCCGTGCGCGCGTTAGCTCAGTCCGACCGTCTGCTGCAGGCGGACACCCACCGTTTTCAGCTGCGGCAAAAACTCAATCAGGAAACAGGCTCGAAGACAACGGCCAGCAGTGCCTCCGCCCTGCGTCCAATCAAGGTCATCAGCACAATCCAATTTGAACCAGAAGGAACTCCGAAAGGAACACGATGGATCGATATTGCCAACTCAGGAACAGAGTTATTCCGCTGCGGCGTCACCAACGACCACAGAATGACGATCGCTCGACAAATCCTGGCGTCACGTCGGGATGGAAAACCAGCGTCCGTTGACAGTGTGATCGTGCTGCCGCAACTGACTTTCATCAAGCCCGAAAAGTTCTACATTCGCGTATTGCCGGAGAGAACAAGTGTCCTGCTGTTGACGCTGCCAGATGAAAACTCGCTGTTCATCGCTGGGAAGAACCTCACCGCAATCCGCGATTCGGACTTCGTCGGCATACTTGAATCAACACATGGGCAGCCATTGGATGTGCGCACAGGGCCAAACGGCAGGCTTGTCACATTGAACGCAGTTCCGGGAGAAACCCAGTTCGAATTCGCTTTGAATTTTCTCGGTGGACATATGCTGACGGAAGACACGAAGAAGATCGATCTTCCGCGTGGCGAAATCAGTATCGAAGACGGCCGGGAATTTTTCGGACTACATGTCGCATCCCACGCACATCTCATCGTTGGCAAAACGCTTCTAAAGACGAACCATTCGACGAAGCAATTGTTGCAATCCAATCGCACTCCAGCGCCGGTCCGCGTCGTCGAACAACTGCAGGACACTCCGACCCGCATCACGGAATCGCCTAAGCATACTTTCCCCAGACTCGTGCTTTCGTTTCCACAAGGCGCTCGCGCGTTTTGGACAGAAAGTGGAGATTCGTGTGCCGTCGCCACCGACCTGGTAAATCCGATCACCGCATTCACTGCCAACGGGCTGTTGGCGGCCGCCTGCCAACAAAGCAACCGAGTCTGCCTTTATCAGCTCAACCGAGGAACTGCCGAACTGATCGCTGAAACACAAATTGACAAAACCACGAGTGATCTCACATGTGGCCCAACGCCGAATCAGCTTCTGCTGTTCCACGAAGACGGCCACATGACGCAGCTGGAGGTCCCCGTGCGTTGATCAAACGCAGAAGCCGCCACGAGTACTCAACACGCCAAACCACGAGCGGCGGCGACTTCAGTGAGGCAACTGGCTCTGTTTACCGGTGTAAGTTCTTGTGACCCGTGTCGGTGCGTCAAGAGTCACTAAGCAATCTTCCGGGAGAACATCTGGGTCAGCGATGAAGTGGCTGCTTTACGGCTTCGAATCGTCTCAACGTCGACGCCAGGAAAAGTACTAAATCAGCGGCATCCAGGAATCAATGGCTTCAAATTGCTGATCAGCCGCGGAATGCTGGTCCGGCAGCACAGTGCCGATTGGGAGTTCATTTCGATTAGCTGTGACGTCGTCTTCCCCTGCAACCAGGATCGCTTGCAGCGCTACGGTGTCAACAGCAGGGCCCAGCCCTGACGGTCGATACATTGCTTCAGCAGAAGGGGACCGAAGCAGGATTGAACATTGGGACGCCAAATCGCTCACCAGCATCGCTGTTGTCGAAGATCCCGAAGGACAATTGCCGTTACACGGAATTCGTGTTCTGGCTTTCGATCAATCAGGTGAAACGTTGTTCAGCGGAGCTCGTGATGGATCACTGATTGCGTGGGATACGGCAACGCGGAGTATTCGAGCCCGGCTGATCGGGCACAGCGACGCGGTGGATGCAATCGTTTGCAGTCACGACGGGCGAAGAATCATCACCGGCGGATGGGATCGAACGGTTCGTTTCTGGGATATGAAGACCTTCGAAAACGTGTTCGTGTCGACGAAACATTACGGACGAGTCAGAACCGTCGCTCAAAGCAAAGACGGCAGACGCCTTCTTTCAACTGGGGTCGACAGCCCGATTTTTCTCTTTGATCGCGGCTGGTGAGGATCTTAGACGGCAAATCATATCACTCGCGGGCTGCGAACCCTGCCGCATGGTTTAGCACAACAACGGTTCTAACGTCTCCGACGGAGTCGCCAGCGAACAGGCATTCCTCTCCGACAACTACGCTGCCACAATGCCACAACTGAACTTCGGCACTGCTGCAACCAGAGCACTTCGATGACTCATAACTTGCCCATCGAAGAAGTCAAAACACTCTGCCGCGTCGAGATGAAAACGTGTCAGGAAAAGTTGGTG
>CAYZYB010000955.1:0-2706 GCA_964481505.1 uncultured Planctomycetaceae bacterium
CTAACGGAAGGTTTTTACGACACCGCTTCTCTCCGAAGTCAAAAGTGATCGCAATACAAAACAGTTTACCAAAAAGAAATCACGTTGCCAAAGAGGCGGTGTCCGCGGCGTGGCCAACCAAAACGCGACAACGGAGCGAATGAATCTGCAAACCAAACGATGCTCCAAAGACGAAAGCCGCGGCTTTGCGTAAAAACCATGTTATGTGCCACCCGCGCTGAGACGGGCCTGTAATTCACGTTTCAGCTCGTTGATGGCACCGAAGCTGGTTGGGTTTAGGTGCTTTTTGGCCGCTCGCGTAACAGCCAGCGAATTTCGACAGCCACACATTGTCGCCAGTGAGTTGAGTAGTTCTTTGCCGGGTATGTACTGCAGGATGTCGTCGCAATTACGTGAATTGATTGCCGTTTCGATGCGCTGGTATTCCGCATCCACGAAAGCCCGTTGTGCGTTTTCATCGAAAGTCTCGAACGCCTTCCGGAGTTCCGACTCAGCCTCTGAAGCAACGGCCGTTTTGAGTGTTTCTAAGTTGGTGATTCGTGTTAGGGTGCGATTGGCTAGGGAAACGCCGATCCGGTGGTTGGCAGACGCGAAGTATCGGCGAGCTACGGTCGAGAGTTTCTCTCGATTGGCAAATTCAATAATTCGATTCAGTATCGCTTCTGTGTCGGGAACAGGGTCAACAGTTCCAATTGCAGTGGCAAGGGCGTGGATTACGTCCGGGTGGCACAGAAAAGATTCTGCTTCGTGGTATTTTAACACGTAGGTTGCCGCATCAGCGGTGACGGGAACGTCGGTTCGATAGTCACGATCAACTATCCCGATCAATTTGAGGCCGGTAGAAATGTTCGACCATAAACCGCGTCGAGCTGCTACCGAAGCAACTTGGTGGCAGTCTCCAACGGGGACAACGCTGATGTCATTGTCACCGGTTACTCAACGAAAAAAGATCGGATCAAATGAACGATCAGTACCCTCAGTAATCAGAACTCTGTTTGCCGAAAGAATCGACGGGATGCTGCCCAGAAGCAATGGAAGTTCATCGTCGGGGAGTTCGTGTATGGATGCGATGTGGGTTATAGAATTGTCATTTGCGCTCAGTACCACGATGTCATCGACAGACTGGCGCATTGCGAAACTGACGCTGTGAGTCGCGTAGACGAAGAATGATTCCGCGTATTCCGATTCGATCGTGTCCCAAAGTCTGTTTGCAAGGTCAGGATTTAGATTGAGTTCGGGTTCATCAATCAAGAACACGTTGCCGGTTCGCCGAAGTGATTCTAAGTCTGCGAGAATGGAAAATACCTGTTTTTCACCATCAGAAAGGCTCGACGCTGGATAAGGCGCATCAATGTTTGCCCGCGTCACATTCATGGCCTTAGATTCGGCGCCAAGTTCGAGGCTGAGATGGGGAAAAATCTCGCTGAAAAGTTCAAATACGCGATCCAGCGGTGGAACTTCGCGAGAAGGGTAGTCGCCCGCGCGACCATCCTTGTTCCACGCTTCAACGGCATCGGAATGTTCAGATTTGAGCTGCGCGCCCCTGCGATCAAGGTGCATCAATGCGTCGAAGACGCGGGACGAAAGAGTTGATTTGACTTTTCCTTTGTGCGTCGCTTCGGCTTGTTCAACGGTTTCGTACTGCTGGAAGTTTTTGCGATTGAGACGCAGCCTATGGTTGATGGTGATTGTACGGCCGCCTTCGACAGTGACGACACGATCGCCATACTGCGTGTTGTTTAGGGTTTGGAGAACATCGCGGAGGGCGCTTGATTTACCAGCACCGTTTGACCCAAGAAGTACGGCAATACGCTCGAAAGTGATGGAAGCGTTGTCTGCGTTCGGCAGCGTTATGGTAAATGGCATTTAGCTGTGGCACCTAACGGAAGGTTTTTACGACACCGCCCTGAACGAAGCGGACGGCGCCTGAAATAAGAGTGATTCTACCAAGGCCGACGCCCGTTGCCAA
This sequence comes from uncultured Planctomycetaceae bacterium, assembly GCA_964481505.1. Taxonomy (GTDB): domain Bacteria; phylum Planctomycetota; class Planctomycetia; order Planctomycetales; family Planctomycetaceae; genus Fuerstiella. The sequence continues at coordinate 1,970 of CAYZYB010000955.1, forward strand.
AGAGCGAAGGTGTGCCCGAAGGGCCTGTGCGTAAAAACCATGTTATCCGCCATCGCTCGTATTTGTGAGAACGCCATGGCGCACAAGGTGCTCATTGCACCATTGGCGGAGAGCGTCACAATCCAACGTGTCGCTCCATCTGTTCGCGCGTTGGTCGGCGAAGCGCTCATGCCAGTCGCGAATCTCTAATGGTGAGGCAGCGTCAATTCGAGCAAGAGCTTCTCGTTCGTCACCGGGCAGACAATCGGTAAAGCATTCAGCCGCAAGAGTCGCGTGCGCGAGTTCGTGAGCGATCAGCGAGTGTAAAATCTGGTCGGGCATGGCCATGACAGCAAGGTTTGCGAAACAAAAATTGCGCCCAGTACCGTCAGTTACCGCCAGTGCAGCGTGTGAAAGACCGTGTGTCTGAACTTCAAGGAAGTGCCGATTTGCAAGAGCAAAAGATGGAGCTTCAGGGTTTGCTCGCCAGTAATGAACAAGGAACGACCGGATTTCAAACGGGATGAGAGTCGCAACGTGGTCGAAAGCACTGGGAAACTTGTTTGGGCTTCCGCCTTCGACGAGGGCGTCGAAAGTCACCAAAGGATCGTCGATGAAAGTGAGAGTTTCCATTGTCTATGAGCGGATAACGGAAGGTTTTTACGACACCGCTTCTCACCGAAGCCAGCAAGCGTCGCAACGCCAAACAGTTTACCAAATAGAACCCACGTTGCCAAAGAGGCGGTGTCCGCGGCGTG